>ASOC01000006.1 GCA_000405945.1 Candidatus Omnitrophus fodinae SCGC AAA011-A17 | reverse complement strand
GGCCGAGAGGGTAGTCCTGGCGGATTGATAAGCGCGAGCGGCCGAGAGGGTAGTTCTGGCGGATTGATAAGCGCGAGCGGCCGAGAGGGTAGTTCTGGCGGATTGATAAGCGCGAGCGGCCGAGAGGGTAGTTCTGGCGGATTGATAAGCGCAAGCGGCCGAGAGGGTAGTTCTGGCGGATTGATAAGCGCGAGCGGCCGAGAGGGTAGTTCTGGCGGCTTGATGAGCGCAAGCGGCCGAGAGGGTAGTGCACAAGGTGATTCAGGAGGATTTCTGGGAGGTGTTTTTAGAAATGTGGGAGAAGCGCTGGGGATTGTGGATAATCAACCGAACGCAGTTACGGAGATAGCCACCGTGGCTCCTCCCCTTTTGACGGCCGGGCAGCCGGTGCCTGAAGGAGCTCAGGAAGTATACTCGGGCGATGGCAATGACGCGTCGGTCGATGGAGCGATGTTCGATAGCGAAGGTATGCCACGCGATCGCAACGCAACGGTCTCTGATCGCGGAGGGATATCAACCAATCTATCAGGAGAAAGCAAATTTGTGGGTCGAACCGGAGTTATGGACGACGGAGTAACCAAATCAACGTTCACGGACGGCACTACAGTTACTCGCGGCCCAGCAACTGATCTAGAAGGCGGTATAGGCAATATCCGATTCGATCAGGACACTTCGCCGGCAGGGACGACCGTGCAGGGAGCAGACACAGGCCTACCTGCGGATTCCATTTTGAATGACCTTACTCCCATCGGCGCGCGAGATTTGAGTCGTGCAGAAACTGGCGGCGGCACAAACACAGGTTCGGGTTCTGAAAGAAAAGATACCGATCCCGCACCAGCTGATTCTGAATCCATTCTGAACGACATCCCGGGTTCCAGAGGGCCCATGATGGATGTCCCAGGTGAGCAACCCGGTGGAGTCAATGCAGGCGGGGGGCAACGCGCTGGAAATGTGGCTGACTTCAATCTGGATTTCGGATGCATTTTGCCTGCCGAGTTGGATTCGTCGCAAAATATTATTTTAAACCAGGCTTTCGGGCAGGAAGGAGCCGGCGGTAATGGTTTTGAAAATCGGCCGGCAAATACTTCCGGAGAGCAAACTGGCCCCCGCTCTGAGGGAAGTCAAGGACAGGCGGCTGGCATGCGGCCCCAGGCGTTTAATCCCGGCACTATGGTTGAAGACCGCATGCGCGGGCTCGCAATGATGGCTCCCACGATTGCGTTACTCTCTGCGGCTCCTCAGACAAGGGGCCCCAACATGGGACCGGCAGACCGGCCGGAAGGTCCGAATGTGGATCTGAGAGAAAGCATCCGCGCTGTCCAGGCAGCTATGGACGTGGGCTTGGGGGCTATCCGGAATGAATTCCGCGCTGAAGCAACGCCGGAAATGATGAATCGTATCGAATCAATGCAGACAGCAATTCAGAACATGGCGGGAGTTCTTCAAGACCGATTTTTCAGCGGCCCTCCCGCTACGGGAACAATTGATGGAAGAGGCAATATGCCGCCCGCACCGATGGGGCTTGTGAACGAGAGGGGCCCCATCAACCGTCCTGGCGAGGAGGGCAAAATGCCCGCGCCTAACCGGGAAATGAATCAGCCTCCACCCGCAGTCTTTGACGGAGCTGTCATGCAGGGTATCGCCGCCATGATGGGCGCTGCCATGAAAGGCGTGGACGTGGAGACATTTTCAAATGCGATGGACACGATGGTCTCTCGTATGTCACCGGAACGGCGCGAAATGGGCCCCGAAAGGCGCGAGGCCGGCGAATGGACACGGCCGGAGGGAGCTCATCCCCTGCCCATGCCGGGGATGATGGGCGCACCGATCGTAGTGGGTGAAAATATGGCAATGCCCGGCATCCTTCCCATGGGAGGCCTTCCAATGCCCGGCGAACGTCATCTTGACGCGGGAGCCCCTTGGGCTTCTCCCGGAGAGGCCAGGCAGGATTTCATGGAGAGGCAAAATATGCCTTTTGATCCGTCTTCAGTGAATATCGGCCAATTGATCGGTGCCGGTCCCGTGATCGAACCGGTCAATAATTCCCAGGTTGCCCAGGATCAGCGGCTGAACAACGAGATTGTCCAGAATTTTCTCCGAGATAACGCACAATTTATTCCGGTCGAAATCCTGGATCAATTTATTCCCGGCCACATTATTAAAGTGGGGCCGAATGGAGTGATCACGGCTCTTGAAGCGGCCTACGCAGCTCTGAACGAGGGACAGAAAAGCGCTATTGTTGCAGGCATTGCCCAGGACTTTGCCGTGCGAGGGGAATTCTGCGCCAACCAGCCCGGCGTTGAGCTTGAAATTCATGGCGCGTTTCAGGGGGTTGGGCCGGGTCACGGCGACCCCGTTGATGTGCATGCCACGATTTCCACAATCCATGAGCATGGCGTGGACACGGATCACATGACTCCGGGGATTCAAGAGCCGCCTGCCACGGTGCTTGATCCGGCCGGCGTCATCCACGATATTGACGACTGAGACGCATTGGGAATAAGTTAGCTTGATGGGAGCAGAATAACTTTCAGGGAATCTTTCGCGTCAGCGACGAGCCGCTCAACTACTCAAGCTCTCTCATCAGCTCATCATGCACGGCCTTTAAGCCCAAAGGGACAAACGCGCCTATCAGCTCGAGGCCCATTGCTTGTTTCAGCAAAGGACACAATTCTTATTGCTTAATCTTACCGCGGTTCGACTCATTTTCCGGTTGACTCCTTTTCGGGAATCCGTAAAATCATTATGCACATACGTGCATAACCTCGGGAGAAGCCTATGCGCCCGAAGAAAAAAAGATGGGTGCGCTGCGCGCCGGGAGAACGGTGTTTCAGGCCTCGATGCGCGCCGGCGAAACAACTTGAAGGCGTGAATCTAACGCTGGACGAATTCGAGGCCCTCCGGCTGGCTGATCTGGAGAGATACGAGCAGAACAAGATAGCCGCCCTGATGAAAGTTCACCGCTCCACGGTTTCCCGTATTCTGTCGGCCGCTCATAGAAAAGTCGCCGACGCTTTGGTGAATCTTAAGGCCATTAAAATCGAAGGCGGCTGTTGTGAAATAAAAAGCCGGGGTAAGAAACGGAAATGAACAAAAGGCTGTCCTTTTTAGACCGTTATCTGACCTTCTGGATATTTGCCGCAATGTTGGCCGGCGTGGCTTTGGGCTATCTCTATCCCGCAATGGCCGGCTTCTGGAGCCGTTTCCAGGCCGGCACCACCAACATCCCCATCGCCATCGGGCTCATTTTGATGATGTACCCTCCGCTGGCCAAGGTCAAATACGAAGAATTGGGGGATGTTTTTAAAAACACAAAAATCCTGGCCTTGTCGCTTTTCCAAAATTGGGTGCTCGGGCCGGTTTTCATGTTCACCCTGGCCATCCTGCTGCTCAGAGACCACCCTCAATACATGACCGGGCTTATTCTGATAGGCCTGGCGCGCTGCATCGCCATGGTCATTGTGTGGAATGACTTGGCCGAAGGCGACACCGAATACTGCGCCGGATTGGTGGCTTTCAATTCCATTTTCCAGGTGCTTTTTTTCTCATTCTACGCCTGGGTCTTTGTTACCGTCCTGCCTCCGCGGTTTGGACTTCAAGGCGTTTCAGTCCATGTCACTATCGGCCAAATCGCGGAAAGTGTTTTTATTTATCTCGGTATTCCTTTTTTGGCGGGAATGCTCACGCGGTTCGTTCTACTAAAAATCAAAAACCGCGAATGGTATGAAAAGAAATTTATCCCGAAAATAAGCCCCGTCACCCTGGCCTCTCTGCTATTCACCATTTTCGTGATGTTCTCGCTCAAGGGCGAGCACATTGTCAAAATTCCGCTGGATGTCTTGCGAATCGCCTTTCCCCTGCTCATCTATTTCGTGATCATGTTTCTCGCCTCATTTTTCCTGAGCAAAAAAGCCGGCGCCGATTATCCGCAATCCGCCACCCTTTCTTTCACGGCCGCGAGCAACAACTTTGAACTGGCCATTGCCGTGGCGGTCGCTGTTTTTGGTATTAATTCCGGACAGGCCTTTGCCGCTGTCATAGGCCCCTTGGTTGAAGTGCCCGTGCTTATCGGACTGGTGAACGTGTCTTTGTGGCTAAAAAAAAGATATTTCGTTTAGCGCATTGGCCGGTCAGGCGGTGGGATCTAAAACGACCTTCAGAGAATCCTTCGCGTCAGCGACGAGCCGGAACCCTTCCTGAATTTTTTCAAGCGGAAGTTTGTGGGTGATCAAATCGTTCACGCGGATTTTGCCCATGGCTATCAATTGGATGGCTTCTTCCAGGTCAACAGGCGCGGCCCCGTAGGATGACGTCACGGTGATTTCATTGCGCCACACATCCACAGTCGGAATTTCTATGTTTTTGTTCGGAATGGCGAAAAGGAGAATCGTGCCCTTCCGGTCAACACATTGAAAAGCCTGTTCCACGGCCGCGATCGCGCCCGTGCAGACAAGGACTTTGTCCGCGGTCACGCGCGGCATTTCTTGGGCGTTAAAAACTTCGTCCGCGCCGCATTCCCAGGCCTTTTTCAGCCGGTATTCATCAATGTCCGTGGCTATCACCCTGGCTCCCTTTAATTTGGCGACGCGGATATTCAGTAAACCGGAAATACCGCTTCCCAGGATCAGCACCGTCTGCCCCGCCTTCACCTGAATGACTTTAAGGCCCCTGATGGCGCAGGCCAACGGCTCAATCATGGTTCCCTCTTCGTAGGAAATATTCTCCGGCAAAACATAAGTGCCGCAATCCACGTTAATTTTGGGGACGCGGATGAACTCGCTGTAGCCGCCCGGGTCGTAATTGCCGGCGTGAAGGGTTTCGCAGGCCGTGTGATTGCCTTCCAGGCAATGTTTGCATTGATTGCAGGGGACGTGATGGCTGACAAAAACGCGCTGGCCGGGTTTGTATTTGGGCGATTTGGATTCGGCAATATCGCCGCTTATTTCATGGCCGAGAATGCGCGGGGCTTTCTTGATGCGGTACCATTCCATGACATCCGTGCCGCATATGCCGCTGGCCCTGACCTTGACCAGAATTTCGTTTTCGGAAATTTTGGGCTGGGGGATGTCGTTAATCCGGATATCGTGGTTATTGTAGTATACGGCTACCTTCATGAGGGGTCCTGTAAATATCAAGGGCCTCGCTAAGCGTGGCGTTCTCATGAACGATAGCTTTCACGGCCTTGATCATGCCCACGGGGTTGTCGGACTGAAAAATATTCCTTCCCATGTCGACGCCGGCCGCGCCGTCTTTGGTGGCGTTCACGGCCATTTCCAAAGCCGCTTTCTCCTCTATCTTTTTGCCTCCGGCAATCACAACGGGAATATTTCCGCAAGCCTCGACAACTTCGGGAAAATCTTTGCAGTAATAAGTTTTCACCATGTGGGCGCCCACCTCAACGCATATCCTGCAGGCCAGGCCGAGATAACGCGCGTCTCTAACCAGCTCCTTGCCCACGGCCGTCACCGCGAGGACGGGAATTCCGTAAGCCTCGCCTTCATTCACCAACCGGGACAGATTATCGATGGTTTGTTTTTCATATTCCCCGCCCACATACACGGAACAGGTGATAGCCGAGGCGTTGATGCGAATGGCATCTTCTATGGAAGTGGTGATGATTTCATTGGAAAGTTCTTTTAAAATGCTCTGCCCGCCCGAAACCCGCAGGACAATGGGCTTGTCTGTCGTGGGAGGAATCCAATTTCTCAAAGCGCCGCGCGTGATCATCAGGGCGTCGGCATAAAGGAGCAGCGGATTCACCGTCTTTCCTAAATTTTCCAAACCCGTGGTCGGCCCCTGAAAATAGCCGTGATCAACGGCCAGCATGACGCAGCGGCCCGAACGGGGATTGATAATTCTAGATAATCTGTTCTTCATGCCCCAGTCCATATCGAAACCCTCCTATTTTTGGGGTCATTATACTCCTTAAGGCCTCCCCGGTCACCCTCTCTTTTTTCTTTCCTGCTTAAAAAGAAGTGCTAGAATACGCCCATGAAATTTTCCAATGCCGCAATTATCTTATTGATCCTGGTTTCCGGCATCACCGTTTCCGAAGCCGCAGTGGTGCCTGAAACGCTTTCCGAACAATCCAAGCAATGCCTCGATTGCCACAAAATACAAACGCCGGTGATTGTCCAGCAATGGGGCGCGAGCAAGCATTTTCGCGCCAACGTAGCCTGCTATGAATGCCACCAGGCTCAGGCCGGGGAACCGGATGCCTTCGAACACAACAGCTTCACGATTGCCACCATTGTTTCACCGCGCGATTGCGCCCGGTGTCACGCTCAAGAGGTTAACGAGTTTGAGAAATCGCATCACGCAAAAGCCGCCAGGATTCTCGGGTCTGCGGACAACCGGCTGGCGGAAGTTGTCGAAGGGAACCGAGGCTTCGTGACCCCGGGATTTCCGAAAGGCGTTTCAGCCGCGGCCGTGAACGGCTGCTGGCAATGCCATGGATCCGAGGTGAAGGTTCTGGAAAACGGCAAACTCGATACCGCCACATGGCCCAATACCGGCATTGGCAGAATCAACCCTGACGGTTCGGAAGGGTCTTGCAGCGCCTGCCACTCCCGCCATCAATTTTCCGTGGAGCAGGCGAGGAATCCTGAAAATTGCGGCAAATGCCACATGGGACCGGATCATCCGCAAATAGAAATCTATGAGGAATCAAAACACGGCATCGCGTTCCACGCCAACAAACAAAAAATGAATTTAGACAATGAAAAGTGGGTTGTGGGCGAGGATTACAACGCCGCCCCGACCTGCGCCACCTGCCATATGAGCGCGACCCGCACACAGCCCGTGACGCATGATGTCGGGATGAGGATTAGCTGGAACAACAGGCCGGCGATATCCATACGGCCCGAGATTGCGGATGCGAACATGGGGCTTCCGGGAAAAGATGTTGACTGGAAAACCAGGCGGAAAAACATGACGGACGTTTGTTTAAACTGCCACAGTGACGGGTTTGTGGAAAGTTTCTACGTTCAATACGACGGGCTGATCGAACTTTACCATGAAAAATTCGCCAAGCCCGGCCAGGCCTTGATGGACTTGGCTAAACCCCTTCTCAAACCGGTTCCGTTCGGTAATAAAATTGATTTTATCTGGTTTGAAATTTGGCATCATGAAGGCCGCCGCGCGCGGCACGGTGCTTCGATGATGGGGCCTGACTATACCCACTGGCATGGGACTTATGAAGTTGCGAAAAATTTCTATTCCGAATTCATCCCGGAGCTTGAAGAATTAGCTGAAAAGAATCTCAATTCCTCCGACCCGGCCAAAGCGACGGCCGCAAAAGCCCTTCAGGTAAAACTTGATGAGGTGTTAAATTCAAACGACCACAAGTGGTTCATTGATAAAATGGACCCTGAAGAAGCCGCTCAACGCAAAAAAGAGGTTGAAGATTTTCAGCGACGGTATCAGCCTGAATCGTAACCTGGCCTGTTAATCACTAACCCGGTCCGGTCTAAATCGCTTGATATTTCAAAACCGGGCGAAGACCGCAATGCCCGCGGGACGGATGGCTCCGCTCATCCCCCGGAATAAATTGGCCGGGGTTATCTGCCTTGTGCTAAAATTCATAGTCGATATGGATCCTCTAATGAATATTCAATCAGCGCAGGACATCCCGCAGGCCTACAGGCATACTCCCATTGGTCTCCTGTTTGAATATCACAACTTAAACCGCCCTTATGAGTCCTATGACAATGCCCAGCTCTTGATCGGCATGTGCATGGACAACCGGAAACATCTCCATATTCCGGACAATTTCGCCTACATTTTAAGAGCCGGCGGCGCGAATCTCAGGTACAGCGAATTCAAGGTTTCCTACGCGCTCGCGGTCGGCAATGTTTCATCGATCGCGTTAATCGGCCACAACCAATGCGGCATGGTCGATCTGGCCTCAAGAAAAGACTTATTTTTAAACGGCCTGGTCAATAACGCAGGCTGGGAAAAATCGCAGGCCGAAGAACATTTCCGGAGTTTTAGCCCTCTTTTTGAAATCGGGAACGAAATCGATTTCACCCTGAGCGAGGTGAAACGCCTTCGGCAACGGTACCCGAAAGTGACGGTTGCTCCCTTGCTCTACAAAGTGGAAGACAATCGCCTTTACTTGCTGGCGGAAAAATGACATGACATCCCCTGATGACTTCCTCAATCAACTCGTCAAAGCCACAGAAGCCATCAAACAGCAAAAATTTTCCATCAACATTCCGCAGCCGAAAGAAAGCCAGTTTCGCCCCCTGGCAACAGCCATCACCGATTTGGTGATTTTTCTGGAAAAACGCTTCGAAGAATCGCAACGGTTAAGCAAAATCATTCAGAAAATCAATAGCGGAACCACTCTTGATGACGTATTGAACTATGCTTATAACGCCTTTCGGCCGTTCATTCCCTATGATCGTATCGGTTGCGCAATTTTGGAAGAAAACGGAAAACTCCTTCGCTCCCGTTGGGCGAGAACAGAAGCAACCGTCATGAAAATAACCTGGGGCTATTCTGGCAACATGGAAGGAAGCAGCCTGCAGAAAATCATCGAAACCGGACAACCCCGTATTTTAAATGACCTGGAAAGTTATCTTAAGGAGCACCCGAACTCCGCATCCACCCGGCTTATCGTCCAGGAAGGCATGCGCTCCAGCCTGACCTGCCCGCTCATCGCCTTGGATAAACCCATTGGATTCATATTTTTTTCAAGCATGAAACCTAACACTTATCAAAATGTTCATGTCGACTTTTTTATGGAAATAGCCGCGCATTTTTCAGTCATCGCGGAAAAAAGCCGGCTATACGAAGAGTTATTGCATCTCAATGAGCTCAAAAATGAATTTCTCGGCATCGCTGTCCATGACATCAGGAATCCTCTCGCACTTATCATGCAATCCTGCCAGCTTTTACTTGAAGGGATTCCCTGCCCGGCGCCGGAAGAACATAAGCCTTTTTTGAATATCATCAATAACGCCGTCAAGTTCATGGCGGTGCTTGTTGATAACTATCTGGATGTGGCCGCGATTGAATCAGGCAAGCTGGAACTTCGTCTTGAAACAGTCGATCTTAAGACAATTCTCGAACAAAACATCCAACTGAGTGGGGCTTTCGGAAAGAAAAAGAACATTACAATCGGGCTTAAAGTCTCGGGCCAGGCTTTCACCCTGCTTCTTGACCGCCGCAGAATTGAGCAGGTGCTTAACAACCTCATTTCTAACGCGATCAAATATTCAAACCCCGGCTCAGAAATATCCGTCGAACTGATGGAGGATAAGCATCGTGTTGTCGTCAGCGTTCGCGACCGTGGCCAAGGGATCGCGGAAGAAGAACTCGGCAAACTGTTTCTTCCCTTTTCCAAAACAAGCGCCAAACCGACGGGCGGCGAAAAAAGCACCGGCCTCGGTCTTTTGATTGTTAAAAAAATGGTAGAAACTCACGGCGGGAAGATATGGGTTGAAAGCAAACTGGGGGAAGGTTCCGCTTTCTTTTTTTCTCTTCCCAGAAATTAAGACGCCTGCGAAGACGGGGACATCAAGTCCCCGCGAGCGTGCCGGAACTAAGGAGTTCTGGCCTTTTTAATTGACCCCGCCCCGGGGCCTGTAGCTGTGGAGAGCGCGGATATAGTTTGCGCGTTCAAAATCCGAAGGATTTTCTATATGGGTTTGACTTAAACTGCCCTGCATTTGCTTGATGGATTCGTATTCGTGCTCTTCCATCCAAGCCTCTGTTTTATCCAGAATAACCCGTAAATGTTCAATCCCGTGATACAAAAGCACGGAACAAAGCATGGCCACCCGTGCGCCGACCATCATCATCTTGAGCACGTCTTCCGGCCGGTGAATGCCGCTGGTTGCGGCTAAATCGGCCCGGATGCGTCCGTAAAGTATGGCGATCCAGCGCATCGGAAGACGCAGGGCCTGGGGCGTGCTCAACAAAATATCAGGATCAACCTCCATCGTTTCAAGATCAATATCCGGCTGATAAAAACGGTTGAAGAGAACCAGGGCATCCGCTCCCGCTTGATCAAGCATTCTGGCCATGCGCGACATGTTGGTGAAAAAAGGGCTTATTTTCACGGCCACGGGAATTTTAACCGTGTTTTTGACCGCTCGCACGATATCCGTGTAAGAGTTTTCAATCGCTTCCGAGGTCAAGTCGGGATCGGTCGGAATGCTGTAAATGTTAAGCTCCAGAGCGTCGGCACCCGCTTGCTGGATTTTAAAGGCAAAGTCCGTCCACCCTCCCATGGTGGCCGCGTTTAAACTGCCGATAACAGGGATTCCAAGACTGGCCTTGGCTTTGCGAATAAATTCAAGATAGGCATCGGGACCAAGCTGGAATTCCTCAGGCTCCGGGAAAAAGGAGGCCGCCTCCGCGTAGCTGTCCGTGTAGTTGGTCAAATGCTTGTGAAGCTCCAGGCTTTCCTGACGCAGCTGTTCTTCAAAAATGGAGTGAAGCACCACCGCGCCCGCGCCCGAATCTTCCATGCGTTTTAAATTATCCAGCTTTTCCGAAAGAGGCTGGGCCGCTGAAGGAACAAGCGGCGAACGGAGTTTCAGGCCGAGATATTCTGTTGAAAGGTCCATCAGGCGCTCCTCGGAGGTTCTGGCGCACTCTTGGCGCCCGCCAGATACTCGTAAAGTTTCCAGCGGATTTCGGCGTCTTTTTGCGCTTGTTCAAACAATTTTTTGGCCTCCTCGGGCCGGCTTTTGGTAAGCATCTTAAACCGGTTTTCCATCAAAAGATAATTGCTAAGCGGGATAGAAGGCGCCCGGGAATCCAGACTTAACGGATTTTGCCCTTCCTTAATTCTGTCCGGATGAAACCGGTACAAAAGCCACTGGCCCGAATCCACCGCGGCCTTTTGATTCTGCATACCGTTCGTCATATTGATGCCATGCGCCACGCAGTGGCTGTAAGCGATAATAAGCGACGGCCCCTGATAGGCTTCGGCTTCAAGAAAAGCCTTGAGCGTGTGTTCATCGCGCGCGCCCATGGCAACGCTCGCAACATAAACATTGCCGTAAGTCATGGCCATAAGTCCGAGATCTTTTTTCGCGGCCGGCTTGCCTCCGGCCGCGAATTTGGCAATGGCCGCGCGGGGCGTGGATTTGGACATTTGACCACCCGTGTTGGAATAAACTTCCGTGTCGAGAACAAGAACATTCACATTGCGGCCGCCGGCCAGCACGTGATCCAACCCTCCGTAACCGATGTCATAAGCCCAGCCGTCACCGCCCACAATCCAAACGCTTTTTTTTGTGAGGGAATCGGCCAATTCCAAAAGCTCCGCGGCCCGGTCGTCCGAATCCAGCTGTTTTAATTTTGTTTTAAGGGCCTCGACCCTTTCCCGTTGTTCATAAATATCGGCTTCATTATTCTGCTCGGCTCCGAGAAGCGCCTGTACAAAATCCTCTCCCAGCCGCGGAGATAAATCTTTGAGCAGGCCGCAAGCGATTTCCCGCTGTTTTTCCAGCGCGAGACGAATGCCAAGCCCGAATTCAGCGTTGTCTTCAAAAAGAGAATTGGACCAGGCCGGCCCGCGGCCTTGCGCGTTGCGGGTCCAGGGCGTGGTGGGAAGATTGCCGCCGTATATCGACGAGCATCCCGTCGCGTTGGCAATCACGGACCTGTCGCCGAACAGCTGGGACAAAAGTTTCAAATAGGGCGTTTCCCCGCATCCCGCGCAGGAGCTTGAAAATTCAAACAAGGGCTCCTGCACTTGCTGCTGGCGGATATTCTCAGGTTTAATGCGCCGGCGGTCAAGCTCGGGAATATTTAAAAAGAAATTCCAATTTTTCTTTTCAGCTTCCCGGAGCGGCGGCTGGGGACGCATGTTGATGGCCTTGAGCCTGGCTTCGCTTTTGTTCTTGGCCGGGCACACCACCACGCAAATGCCGCAGCCCGTGCAATCCTCGGGCGCGACCTGAATGGTCATTTTCAGCCCCTTCCATTCCAGGTCTTTAGCCTCAATTGATTTAAACGTTTCCGGGGACAGAACCACAGCTTCCGGCTCATAGACCTTGACGCGGATCACGGCGTGAGGGCAGACAAAAGCGCATTTGCCGCATTGAATGCAAATCTGAGGGTCCCAAACCGGAATCTCCTGCGCCAGATTCCGCTTTTCATATTTCGCGGTGCCGGTGGGATACGTCCCGTCCGCGGGAAACGCGCTCACCGGAAGCTCGTCGCCATGCCCCTCAATCATCCTGCCCAGAACATCGCGCACAAACAGGGGCGCATCATCCGCCACTAACGGTTTGATTTCATTCCCTCCCGCGTCCGCGGCTGGCACGTTGACTTCAAAAAGATGCTCCAGGGTGCGGTCCACGGCATTCAGATTCATGCTCACCACTTCTTCGCCCTTTTTCCCGTAAGTTTTCTCTATCGATTTTTTGATTTCGGCAATGGCCCGGTCTTTGGGCAGCACGCCGGAAATCGCGAAAAAACAAACCTGCATCACGGTGTTGATTCTCCCGCCCATGCCGGACTTTTCAGCCACCTTGTACGCGTCAATCACATAAAATTTTAATTTTTTCTCGATCATTTGTTTCCGCGCCGCGCCGGGCAAATGCTGCCATACTTCGTCCGGGCCAAAATACGCGTTCAAAAGAAAGGTCCCGCCCTGGCGGATATTTTTGAGCATGTCGTAACGCTCGAGAAACACAAATTGGTGGCAGCCTACGAAGTTGGCCTGTTCCACCAGATACGGCGCGCGAATCGGTTTGAGGCCGAAGCGCAAATGGGAAATCGTAACCGCCCCGGCTTTTTTGGAATCATAAACAAAATAGCCTTGAGCGAAATTATCCGTGTTTTCACCGATGATTTTGATGGAATTTTTATTGGCGCCCACCGTACCGTCCGAGCCCAGGCCGTAAAAAATACCGCGAAAAACATCCTCGGAATCAATGGAAAAGGAAGCATCGACCTTGAGGCTGGTATGCGTCACATCATCGTGAATGCCGACCGTGAAATGATTTTTAAGCGCGGCCTCCTCGAGATGGTCAAAAACAGCCTTCACCATGGCGGGCGTGAACTCTTTGGAGGAAAGCCCGTAGCGGCCGCCCGCGATTCTGGGAATGGCCTTGAAAGACGAGTACCCTTGCTGAGAACCTTCGTAAAAAGCGTTTACGCAATCCAGATAAAGAGGCTCTCCCGCACTGCCCGGCTCTTTGGTGCGGTCGAGAACCGCGATGGATTTCACCGTCAAAGGAAGCGTCTCGAGAAAACGCCGGTTGTCAAAAGGCCTGTAAAGGCGGACTTTAAGCACGCCGGTTTTGCAGCCGGAATGATTGAGATGACGCGCGGTTTCTTCCACAGTTTCGACGCCGGACCCCATGATCACGACGACGCGTTCCGCGTCCGGCGCGCCTTGATATTCAAAGGGATGATAATAACGGCCGGTGCGCTCTCCGAATTGGCGCATGACCTGCTCCACGGTTTCGGGGATCGCGTTATAATAACGGTTCACGCTTTCGCGCGCCTGAAAATAGACATCCGGATTCTGGGCCGTGCCGCGCAAAACCGGATGGTCCGGTGAAAGCGCCCGTCCGCGGTGCTCTCGAATAAGGTTTTTGTCCAGCAGCGCGAGAATGTCTTCTTTGCTCACCATTTCAATTTTTGAAATTTCATGCGAGGTGCGGAACCCGTCAAAAAAATGGAGAAAAGGAATGCGGGTTTTCAAGGTGGCGGCGTGGGCGATAAGAGCTAAATCCATGGCTTCCTGAACCGAGCCCGAGGAAAGAAGCGCAAATCCGGTGCCCCGCGCGGCCATCACGTCGCTGTGGTCCCCGAAAATGGACAATCCCTGCGCGGCCAGCGAGCGGGCCGCCACGTGAAAAACCACTGGCGTCAATTCGCCCGCGATTTTGTACATGTTGGGAATCATGAGAAGAAGCCCTTGCGAAGCCGTGAAAGTCGTCGACAAAGCGCCGCCCTGAAGAGCGCCGTGCACAGCCCCGGCCGCGCCGCCTTCGCTTTGCATTTCCACCACGGTGGGAACAATGCCCCATGCATTGGGCTTGCCTTCTGATTGCCACTGATCGGCCCATTCGCCCATGGTCGAAGACGGCGTGATGGGATAAATCGCGATCACTTCGCTGGCCTGATAGGCCACCTGGGCTACGGCTTCATTGGCGTCAATGGTTTTAAACAATGCTTTTTCGTTCTGTTTTTTGCCGGATTTTTGCGCCGGGGATAAAATATCCATGGATTTACCGCTGCCTCACAGGTTATGATGACTTAAAATCTTGCTGATAACTATTGGGCGGTTTCGAAATAGCCCTATTCAATATTAAGGTAATTATTATGCTCATTTTCGCGCTCAAAGATAGCGTTTTTTACCCATGAACCAGAAAGCCACGGATAAATGGTTTTTGGTTCAGGGTGACGCTCCACGGCTGTAAAGCCTGAGGAGCGTTCACTGGATCAGCTTTTTGTGTTGAAAATTAAACGTTTGTCCCCCAAAAGGGTGTCTATGCCGCGATTGCTCGTGTTTTTTTTCTTTATTTTACTCCAGCCGTGCCCTCTCCTTTTCGCGGACACTTTTGAAACCAGAATGGGCAAAACTCTTGAGGGGGAAATTATCAGCGAAGATCAAACCTATCTCTACCTTGACACCCCGTCAGACGGCACCCTCAATGTCAAGGGACCTCGCTTCGCTCGGCCACCCGCCCGTGGCATGGGTCCGCGGGCGGGTACACCCTTGCGGGTGCTGCAAAAGCCTGCTGCTTCGGATCCCCGGGTAAAACCCGGGGCATCCTACGCTGTCAGAAAAATGGATATTCTCACGGTGAACGGAGAGCCTTACCATTATATGGGGCAAGGCACCGCCCCCATCAAGCCTGAAAAGAGCATTGTCAAACAGCCGATTTATCTCGGCCCCATGTCTCAGGAGGATAAAGATCTTTCCAGTCTGCCGGAGCCTGGAAAAAATATCGGCGTACAATTTATCAGCCTTGACAAGCCTGAAAGCAAACCGGCGGGCCAGGCAGTCCCGAGTGCGGCAAAAACACATACCATCATTCATGCAAGCGGCGTGACCGAGGAGGAGTTAAGCGCCTATTATCATTCACGGAAGGAAGAGTTCCGGATGCCGGTACAGCTCCGTTTGAAATTCATAAATCCGCCCGCAATGACGGAATCTCCTCAGGGCCTCCTCAAAAATCCTTCGGCAAGCAAGGCCTGGAAAGACGCGGGGTGGATGAAAAAAGGCGATACCTTCAACAATCTTTTTTCTCCGGCCGCCTGCGGCAGGATATTCAACATGAAAAAGGGGGAAACCCTGCTGATTGAAGATGCGGATGGCCTCCGTTATCTTTTTTGGGCTTCAGACCGGAAAGAATCCTACATCATGCCCTACGAACAGGCACGGCCTAAAATCCTGACCAAAATTCTTCAAGAAAAAACCCGCTGATTGATTCCCTGTCAGCAGGCATGGCCGGCCCTTATAAGAAACGATTATCCGGCCGGCAAGGTCTAGCCCCGTTCTTTTCCGTCAATGAAACGGCCATAAGGCCGATTCTCTAGATGTATGCTTATTAAAGACCTCAAAATCAGCACCCGGCTCGTGTCAGGCTTTCTCATCGTCGCTCTTCTCGTGGGCGTGGTGAGCATCGTGGCCTATTTGGAGCTCAACAAAGTGATTGACCCTCTCACGCAGGACATTCCCAAAGGCCTGCAGGAAATCGAAATCACTTCCCACCTTGACGGCGTGGCGCAGAAAATCCGCTACCTCGACCAGGTTTTGACGGACGCGGCCAGAAACTACGCGTTCACCGAAGACAGAAAATGGAAATACCGCTATCAAATCATGCAGCCCCAGCTTGAAACCAGCATCAAGGAAGCCATTCAGCGCGGCGGCGCCTGGGACAAGGAAATTTTCTCCAATCTGCACCGGGCGGAAATGGGCTTTGTGGAAATGGAAAATCAGGCCATTCAGGCCGTAGACGCCGCCAACTCGCGGCAGGCCGTGCAAATTCTGGAAAGCCCGGACTATTGGAAATTCAAAGAAGAGTATAAAAACGGGCTTGAGGCCTATGTCCAGATGCGAGGCAAAAAATACGGGGACAGCCTCGAGGTTACCTCCACCAAGGTCAAAAAAATCGTCATGCAAACCTATGACCTGGTGCAGGAATCCCTGAGGCTGTTGATGATGATAGGCATTTTCGCCATTATTCTGGCCGGCATCCTGGGCCTGCTGGTCTCCAATTCCATCTTAAAACCCATTCAGGCGCTGCAGCGCGGCGCGCATATTATCGGAAAGGGTGATTTGCTTTACCGCATCGGCATTGAAAGCCGGGATGAAATCGGACAACTGGCCGTGGCTTTCAATGAAATGACCGCGAAACTCAAAGAGTCTTATTCCGGCCTGGAAGACAAGGTGCGCGAAAAAACGCGGGAATTGGCTCAAAAAGTGGACGAAATTCAGAATGTCCTTAAAGACCTTGAAGTTGCCAAGGTCAATATCGAGCAGGAAAAGGTGCGTTACGAAACCTTGCTGGCCAGTATCGGAGACGGCATGATGGCCACGGATCAGGCCGGCAAAATCATGATTCTCAATCACCAGGCTGAAATCATGCTGGGACTGAACGCCGAGAAGGTTTACGGCCACACGCTTGCCGAAATCACACCCTGCCTGGATGAGAAAGGACTGGCACTGACCCCGGACAAAATCCCCACCTCGCTGGCCCTGGCCACGGGAAAAAAAGTGAGCGCCACCGCCTATTACATGAGGAAAGACAAAAGCCGGTTTCCGGTTTCCATCACCGTATCGCCCATTGAGATCAACGGAACCATCAGCGGCGCCATTGAAATTTTCCGGGACATCACCAAGGAAAAGGAAGTGGACAGGATGAAAACCGAATTCATTTCAACCGTGTCCCATGAATTAAGGACTCCGCTCACCGTGATCCGCGAAGGCGTGTCGCTGGTGCTTGACGAAATGCTGGGAAGTGTCACCCCGGAACAGCGCACCTTTCTCTCGCTTTCCCTCGAAGACATTGACCGCCTGCGCCGCATCATCGACAACCTTCTGGATATTTCCAGCATCGAGGCGGGCCGTCTTGAAATCAAACTGGACCACATGGACGTGGCGGATTTGGTCAAAGGCATTCAGGCGCTATTCACCCAGCGGGTCAAAGACCGGGGGCTGGAACTTAAAACCAGGTTTTCGGCTCCGTCCATTGAACTTTTTGCGGACCGCGACAAAATCATCCAGGTATTCACCAATTTGATGGGCAACGCTCTCAAGTTCACGGAAAAGGGGCATATTGAAATTTCCGTGGAAGATAAAGGAAACTTGGTGCAATGCGCGGTCGCGGACACGGGCATAGGCATGGCAGCCGACGCCCTGCCGCGGGTGTTCGGCAAATTCGAACAATTTCACCGCGAGGCGGGCATAGGCGAAAAAGGAACGGGCCTCGGGCTTTCCATTGCCAAAGGCATCGTCGAACTGCACAAAGGCCATATCAGCGTGGCGAGCAAACTCGGAGAAGGCACGGTGTTCACGTTCACGCTCCCCAAATTCAAGGCCCGGGATCTTTTGAAAGATTATGTGAACAAAAATCTGAAAGAAGCCTCACGCCACGGGACCTCTTTTTCCCTACTCGCCATCCGCATGGCCGCGGAACATGCTGACCCCGAAAAACTGCATGCCTGGCTGGCTAAACTCGAAAAACTGATTAAAAAAAGCCTTCGCGCCCAGGCTGACACCCTGATCCGGGATGTAGACGCCGTGTATCTCATTCTACCGAACAGCCTCAAAGCTGACGTTCTTCTCCTGGCGGAAAAAATCCAGCAGGGTTTTCAGGAACTCTTGGCCAAAGAAAAGGTTAAGGAATCTGTGCCTCTTTCCTGCCTAATCGCCACCTACCCGGAAGATGGCGGCAGCGAAGATTTTCTTTTGGAAAAGATTTTTGCCTCTTAATTACCTGGCCGCAGTATAATCAACTTCCTTACACGCCCATGGATACGCCACTTACCGTCCTGTTAGTTGAGGATTCGATGCCAGCAGAATCAACCGCCGCCGCGTGCCTAACCATGAATCCTTCGGATTCCAGCCGCTTTTTGCTGAATCACGCTCACACTCTCGAACAAGCCGTCGCGTGTCTCGCTCATCAATCCGCTGATTTAGTTTTGCTCGACCTCGAGCTTTCCCATCAGGGAGGATTGGACGCCTTTGACGCCATACGCAAAGCCGCTTCTCAAACACCCGTTATCCTGCTGGCCGGGACTTCCAATCTGCCGCTTTCCATGGAAGCCGTGCGGCGCGGGGCGCAGGATTGCCTGATCAAATCCCAGCTGTCGCGCGCGCAATTGACGCAGGCCATTTTATATGCGGTTGAACGCAACCACGCCAATCACAAAATCGATTCCCTTTCCGGAGAACTCAAAGCGGCGAATGAATCCCTGGAACGGCTGTCCCTGATTGACCCGCTCACGGAACTTCTCAACCGCCGGGGACTTCAGCAGGTGCTTTCGCGCGAAATCCAATGGACTCGGAGAGACGAGCTAGAGCTTTTGGCGCTTTTGATTGATCTGGACGACTTCCGCCGCATCAACGACGTGCTGGGACACGCGGTGGGCGACGTGGTACTCAAGGAAGTGGCGCGCAAACTTAAAGCCTCCCTGCGCGGCACGGATTACATCGCGCGCATCAGCGGTGACAAATTCGTGGTGCTTCTGCCGCAGACCCGGCCGGCTGAAGGCGTGCAGGTGGCGGAAAAAGTGCGGCTCGCGATCTCCGGAATGCCCGTATCCGTGTCCTCCAAGGAAACCATTCATCTCACGGCCAGCCTGGGACTGGTGAGCATAGCGCCCGGCGACCCGTCCGTGGACGAATTGCTTTCCAGAAGCCACCCCATCCTTTACCAAAGCAAGGAAAGCGGAAAAAACCGCGTTTCCTTTGAGCCCTGGCAGCGGGAGCAAAATTATTCTTATTCCACGATTCAAAGCGCGCTTCGCAACCGCGAACGTTTTTACGCTGTTAAACAGGCGATTTTTGATTTGAATAACCAGGAAAAAATCGGGTATGAGTTTTTAAGCCGGGCTTCGGTGGACGGCTTTGAAATGCCGGAGGATTTTTTCCGCGCCTGCATTGAAGCCCATATCCTCACCCTGGTCGATCATCTTTGCCTCAAAAACTGTCTTTCCGCCGCCGCAGCCCTTGCTTTGGGCGGCCGCTGCCATCTGAATCTCTTTCCCTCCACCATCATCGACATTCCGGTCCAGCACCTGCTGGAGGATTTTCCGCAAACCTTCGGCCGCGGCAATTTCTGCATTGAGGTGAGCGAACAGCAAATCATCGGCGATCCGTCTTATCTTTCCGCATCCATCAACGCCTTCAAACAGGCCGGCATTCTGATCGCCATTGACGACGTGGGGTTCGGGCGAAGCTGTCTTGAAAGCCTTATCATCCTTGAGCCGGACATTGTCAAAGTGGACAAGCGTTTTGTGAAAGGCATTGCCCAGGACCGCTTCCGCGAGCAATCGCTCCGGCGGCTTTTAAAAGTCGCCAAAGCGCTGGACGCGGAAGTGGTGGCCGAAGGCATTGAAACCCCTGACGACCTCCGCATGCTTCAGGATTTGGACGTCCGCTACGGCCAGGGATATCTTCTCGAACGCCCCTCCTGAATTTGCATTTTCACGAATCATCGAGTATCTTTTAAGTACCGATAAGGGCAAACCATTCGTAAGAATGGGACTCCTAATGACACTGTAAGAGTCATTAGGGCACTCCTGCCGGAAAAATGGCGGGGGATGGCAAAACCACGGGCCCTGGTGAAAACCAGGACAGCCGGGCTGCCGGGAACAAGGGACTATTAACCTCCTGACTGCCTGAACCCATTTCTGGTTTGCCTGACCGGAAATGGGTTTTTATTTTGGTTTGAAAGGAGTGAAGTGCTGTGAGCAGAAACGCGCATAAGAAAAAACCGTTTTCGAGATCATTCGCGATCCCGCCTTTCCGGCTTTTTCCTTTGGATTCGTGCTTTATTCCGCCTCATCATGTTCCGAGGCGCAAAAAAGCCTGAACTCTGAAAACAGGATTCTTAAGAATCAGTAGGCCCGCTTGCCGGGCCGCGATGACCATTCTTTAAAAAGAGCCAGCGCTTCGCGGCGCATAAAATCTTTCCTGATTTTAATCGGACTTTTTCCCCGTCTTTTCATCTCCCCGTTGGAAATTGAAAGCTCGCTGAACCCGATAGCCCGCGCGTCTTCAATGCGCGTTCCATAAACAATTTCACTCACCTTGGCCCAGTGGCAGGCGCTGAAACACATGGGGCAGGGCTCGCAGGTCGAATAAATCACGCATCCGGACAAATCAATGGTTTCAAGTTTTTTGCAAGCCGCGCGCAGGGCCTGAATTTCTGCATGGGCCGTGCTGTCCGTGGTTTTCCATACGGCATTATGAACGCAGGCCACCACCCGGTTGTTTTTCACCACGCAGGCGCCAAAAGGAGTTTGTCCTTTTCTCACGCCCTCCTTTGCGTTTTCCAGGGCAAGCCGCATACAATAACGTCCGTTCATCGCACCCAAAAATGAAGCACGGAAAGAGCGAAAATCACCCACATGGCGGGCTTCACATCCTTGAATTTAAAGGTCATGGCCTTGAAAAAAACAAAAATGATAAATCCGAAGGCAAGCCCGGTGCTGATGCTGTAACTCAGGGCAATCATCACCATGATCACAAAAGCTGGGAATCCCTCTTCCATACTGGAAAAATCAATATTCACCACTTCGCGGATCATGAAAAAGCCGACCATGATAAGCGCCGGCGCCGTGGCAAAGGGCGGCACCATGGCAATCAGCGGGATTAAAAAAAGGCCGAGCAGAAAATAAACAGCGGTCACCACGGAAGTGAAACCCGTGCGGCCTCCCTGCTCAATGCCGGCCGCGGATTCCACGTAAGAAGTGGTGGTGGACGTGCCGAACAGCGCGCCCAGCATGGTCGCGCCCGCGTTCAGCGCTAAGAGCTTGTCCAAGTCCCGGATTTGGCCCTTTTCATTCACGAGTTTGGCCCGGTTCGCGCAAGCCACCAAAGTGCCAATGCTGTCAAACATATCCATGAACATAAGCGTGAAAATAGCGCTCACCGAGCTCCACTTTAACGCCCCGAGAATATCCAGTTTTAAAAATAAATGCGAAAGATTGAATTCCGTGGAAATCAAGGCCTGGGGCATTTCCGCTTTATGAAAAACCACGGCCAGCGCGGTGGAAAGCGCTATGCCCCAAATCAGCGAGCCTTTGATTTTTTTCATTTCACAGAAAATCATGGCGAGAAACCCGGCCAGCCCGATGGCCACAGTCGGCGTCACCGGCCCGGCCGCGATAAACGTGACGTCGTTTTTCACCACCACGCCGAGATTCACCAACCCGATAAGCGTAATAAAAAGACCGATGCCAACCGACATGGCTGAAATCAAAGACCGCGGGATAGCTTCCACGATTTTTTTCCGGATTCCCACAGCGGTGAGGATGAAAAAGAAAAGTCCGGACAAAAACACAATGCCAAGGGCTGTCTGCCAGGTCACCTTTTGCCCCAAAACAAGTGTGTAGGCAAAAAAAGCGTTAAGCCCCATGCCCGGGGCCATGGCAATGGGCGCGTTGGCCACAAGACCGGTAACCAGAGTGGCGATGGCCGTTACCACGCAAGTCACGGTGATAAGCGCGGTGCGGTCCATGCCCGCGGCCGCGAGAATACCGGGATTGACGAACATGATGTAGGCCATGGCGAAAAAAGTCGTGGTGCCGGCCAGGACCTCGGTGGCGAGAGTGGTTCCGCGTTCGGAGAATTTAAAGTAACGCTCCAGCCAAGCGCTGCTCATGCGCCGGAGTATACCATAGAATCGGCATTGCCTTGAGCGGATTCTTATGGCACTATGTACCTGTTTTTATAAATTGCAAGGGTCCATTTATGAAACAAAGACATTCCTTTCATTTTTTTCTGGCCTTCCTCGCGAGCTTGTCGATTCTTGCGGGCTGCGCCTCCCAATACGAGCCCAGCGGTTTTTTCGCCAGTTACGGCCTTCTCGAACCCGGCCCTTATTTTAAACAGGAATTTGTGGAGCCGCTGGCCCATTTTGAGAAATACAAAAAAATCCAGTTAAGACCCGTGCTCTTCGACTACCTGGATAAGGAATGCGAATACAAGCTCGGTCCCGGAGAGAAAGAACGCCTTGAGGCTTCCTTTAACGCTTCGCTAAGAAAAGCCCTGTCAAAAAAATTCCAGCTGGCGGGTGAAGACGCGGCTGCCGATCAGGAGACGCTGATTGTGGAGCCGGCCCTGGTCTACGCGCGCAAACCCGCGCGGCTGATTAACACCATTTCCTCACTGCTCATCATGGTGCCTCTCACCTCCGGCTCGGCCGCCTTTGAGGTCAAGCTGATGGATGCGTCCACGGGCAAAGTGGTGGCGGAGGTGGCGGAAAAAAGAACGGGCGCGGGCGACTTGAAATCCATCCTTATCGGGCCTTTTATGAAATTTGAACACCTTGAAGCGATATTCGACAAATGGTCGGAAAATCTTACGCTGTTTATTTCCAGCCAAAAATACATGCCTGTCACCATTCATGGCTAGAATCATCCTTGTCCAGGGCGATATCACCCGCCAAAACACCGACGCCATTGTGAACGCGGCCAACAACTCCCTGCAAGGCGGAGGCGGCGTGGACGGCGCCATTCACCGCGCCGCGGGGCCTGAACTTCTCGCAGAATGCCGCGGCTTGGGCGAATGCCCCACGGGCGAGGCCCGGTTCACCAAAGGCTACAAACTTCCGGCCCTATTCGTGATTCACACCGTGGGCCCGGTGTGGGAAGGCGGGAAAAACGGCGAAGACAAGCTATTGCAAAGCTGTTACAAAAACTGCCTCAAGCTGGCGGAAATTTACGATATCAGAAGCATTTCTTTCCCCAGCATCAGCACGGGTGCGTATGGTTTTCCCATTGAAAGAGCGGCCAAAATCGCAGTGGAAACCGTCACGCGTTTTATGGAAAGATCGGAAAAAATCGACAAGGTGATTTTTGTCTGTTTCAGCAAAAAGGACTACGAGATTTACCTCAACGCCTTAACCGATACCCCGTTTTTCTGCCCCTGAATGTTTTCAAACCGCACAAACTGGAAAATCAAGCCCAACCGGCTTTCCCTTGAACTTGAAAGCCTGAATAAAAAAGGCGCGCCGCTTTTGGACCTCACCGAATCCAACCCCACGCACTGCGGCTTTGAATTTTACAAACACCTGCCTCTCGATGGCCTTGCCAATCCTGAAAATAAAAATTATCATCCTTCGCCGCAGGGCTTGAAAAAAACCCGAGAGACCGTGGCCGCCTATTACAAAGAAAAAAACGCTGACCTTTCGTCCGAGCAAATCATCCTGACCGCCGGCACCTCCGAAGCTTATGCCTTTCTTTTCAGGTTGCTCGTCAATCCAGGCGACACGGTCCTCGTGCCCGCGCCCAGCTATCCGTTATTTGATTTTCTAGCAGACCTGAATGACGTCACGCTCGCGCCTTACCGTCTTTCTTACGACGCGCTCTGGCATATGCCTTTTGAAAATCCGGCTTATGACGCGGCCGCGGATGCCAAGGCCCTGATTGTCGTGCATCCCAATAATCCCACCGGCTCTTTTCTCAAGCAAGGAGAGCTTCACGCGCTCAATCAATGGGCGTCTAAGCAAAACGCGGCGCTGATTTCGGATGAAGTTTTTCTGGATTACGGTTTCGACCATTCTCCGGACCGGGTTTCAACCCTGGCCGCGAACACGGCCTGCCTCACCTTCACGCTCGGAGGCATTTCAAAATCCCTGGGACTGCCTCAAATGAAATTGGGCTGGATAGCGGCGAATGGTCCTGAAAAACTTCTTAAAACAGCGCTGGAGAGGCTGGAAATCATCGCGGACACTTATTTGTCAGTCAACTCACCGGTTCAAAACGCAGCACCCGAATGGCTGGCACTCCGCGGACACATTCAAAAGGAAATCATGGCCCGGCTGCAAAAAAATAAAAATTTCCTCGCCGGTAAAATCAAAGAAGCTCCGGCCTGCGAAATGCTCGCTCAGGAAGGCGGCTGGTACTCGGTTCTTAAAATCCCGCGCACGCGAACCGAAGAAGAATGGGCGCTTGAGCTTTTAAAAAAAGACGGGGTTTACATTCACCCGGGTTATTTTTTCAATTTTGAAAAAGAAGCTTTTCTGGTGTTAAGTCTGCTGCCGGCTGAAAAGGTGTTTCAGGAAGGCGTGAATAGAATTTTGGCGAGGACCAAAGCCTAACGCCGTCTTCTGTGCCGGTGCGAGGAAAAAACCATTTTGCGGCCGCCGCCCGGCGTGTGGGCTTTGGGCGGTGGCGCGGTGGGATTGTAAAGATGCTCCGGTTTCGGCGCGTGCCCTATCTGATGGGGCGGAAGTTCGTGATAATCAAAATTCGGGAAAGTGACCCGGGGCAGTTGCTTTCCCACGGCCTTTTCAATGATACGCACAAATTCTTCATCCTCGGACGCCACCAGCGTGAAAGCGTCGCCTGTCAGTTCAGCGCGGGCGGTTCTTCCGATCCTGTGAATGTAGGCATCGGAAGTTTCCGGCACATCGTAATTGATCACGTGGGAAATGCCCACCACGTCAATGCCTCGCGACGCGATTTCCGTGGCCACCAGAATCTGGCATCTGCCTTTTTTGAAATTCTCAAGCGCCTGCTGGCGCTCCCTTTGACTGCGGTCGCCGTGAATCACGCCCGCCCGGATATTGTGGTGTCTTAGATAATTGATGAGCTTGTCCGCGCCGATTTTGGTGCGCGTGAAAACCAGGGCCGATGTCATCTGGATTTCGCGGAAAATATGCACCAGCAGTTTGGCCTTGAGATGCCTGGGCACGGGATAAATCGCCTGCGTGATGCCCACCGCAGGTTTGATGCGCCCCACCTCGATGCGCACGGGGTGATGAAGAATTTCATAGGCCAGGGTCATGATTTCCGTGGGCATGGTGGCTGAAAACAAAAGGGTTTGGCGCTTGGAAGGCATTTTTTCGAGAATACGGCGTATGTCCGGAAGAAAACCCATGTCGAGCATGCGGTCCGCCTCATCCAGCACCAGCATTTTAAGGTTATGAAACGAGGCATAGCCGCGGTTCATGTGATCCAGCAAACGGCCCGGAGTTGCCGCAATAATATCGAAGCCGGAACGAAGCGCCTGCTCCTGCGGGTTCATGCCCACGCCGCCGTAAATAGCCGCGGACCTCAAGCCGGTATGAGCCCCCAATTCGCGCACATCCTCCTCCACCTGCACGGCAAGTTCCCGGGTGGGCACAAGCACCAGCAAGCGCGTTTTCCCAACGCCTTCCTGCAAAAGCCGGTGAAAAGCAGGTAAAAGAAAGGCCGCGGTTTTGCCCGTGCCGGTTTGCGCGGAAGCGATCAAATCCTTGCCCTCCAAAACCGCCGGAATGGCTTCAGCCTGAATAGGCGTAGGGCGCGTGAAGCCCATGTCCTTAACGCCTTTAAGAATTTGCGGATGTAAATGAAACTCGGAGAACGCCATAAGTAGGTGAAGAATAGGCCAAACTCACTCCGAAGGCAAGCTTTTATTTGCGCCTGCGAGGGCTATTTGCTGACCCTAGTATAGAATATGCTACAATAATTTTCATGTTAACTCTGCTCAATGGAAATGAATAGCAACAGCGTAAGACATTCCTGCCACGCGACGGGAATGTTCCTGAAATACACGATTGCCTTTTTTATCACCCTTTTAACGGCCCTGCCTCCCGGCGCTCAGGCCGAAGAAAAGCCCCCGCATTACGACGAGGTGATGGAAATCATCCGCCCTCTGGAATATTCCGGCCTGACTTTCATCCTGAACCCTGACGTGACTTTCAGCGTTGATGATTCGAATAAAACCTGGACTTTGCATAACGCGCGGGAATATGGCGCTAAAGGAAATATCCTGCTCGGCCAAGGCCGCTACGGACTGTGCGCGGAACTCGCCTTTTACACCTATCAGCGCATCAAGCCCCTTTTCAGCGACCGCTACCTGATCAAATTCGCGAGGGTTATGGAATCCGATTTTTTTGACAGCCCCGAGTCCAACCACGTGATTTTATTCATCGTCGACTCCCCAGCCAACGAAGTCTACCTGCTCGACCCAAGCTTTCATACATACGGCCTATACGGCCAAAAATCTGACCCCAAAAAATACACCTTTTACGGGGCCAAAAACTCGTTCCAAACTTTTGAGAAAAAAGAAACAGACATGGTTTTCTCACTCGACGGCACTCTCCCCTTGCTGCTCAAAAAGAACTATCTTATTTTGCTCACGGTGGCACCCCTGAACGGACGCTTCGACAAACAAAATCTTATTTTTTCTGTCATCGCCAAACGCCGCGGCTCACCCAAGGGCCGCTACCTCTTCTCGCTTAAAAAACAGAACAACGCTGTAAAAATACTGAAAAACCACCGCCTTTCAAAGCGCTTGCTGAGCCGCGAAGAAGAAAATCTAATCGGCAACAAATTGCTGAGCTGGGCCGGGCAATTGGCCCCCGGGAAAGAGAGCTAATAACAAAATCCTTAATATGACGAATTGGAGTTGTCCTGAGGAAAACAAAGGATTTTGTAGAAAAAGACATAAAAAGTGTACGCCCCTAAGCGGGGGGTGTGTTCTTGAGAGAAAGGGGTTAAAAATCGCAGGGGTTAATGATTCTGCAACAGCCCTTTCTCAAAAAAATCTCCGCGGACGAAAAATAAACCGTGTAACCCGGATGCCATCTCCTGGGAATAGAAAACGATAACAAGTCCGAATTGAGACTTTGAACCGCGGTTCAAAGTTGCCCCCTCATATCCCTTTCCTTTCCTTTTGAATCTGATACAATACGCCCCGCGCTGGATGGCGCGGGGCTGCTTGCTCAATGCGGCGAGCGGCCGCCATCCGGGCTACCCCCTTATGCAACACCAAAAACGCAGAAAAGACATACGGAATGTCGCCATCATCGCGCACGTGGACCACGGCAAGACCACGCTTGTCGACGCCCTGCTCAAGCAGACGGGCGCTTATGAGTTCAAAGAGGGCGAGGTCACAGTCATGGATTCCAATGACCTTGAAAGGGAACGCGGCATCACGATTTTTTCCAAGAACGCCTCGTTCCGGTACAAGGATGTGCAAATCAATATCGTTGACACGCCCGGCCACGCGGATTTCGGAAGCGAGGTAGAGCGCATCCTGAAGATGGTGGACGGCGTGCTGCTTCTCGTGGACGCCTTTGAAGGCCCCATGCCGCAGACCAAATTCGTGCTTAAAAAATCACTCGCGCTTCATCTTAAACCCATTCTGGTGGTGAACAAGGTGGACAGGCCCGGTGCCAGGCCGGAAGAAGTGGTGAACATGACTTTTGACCTTTTTTGCGAGCTCGCGGCCACAGATGAACAGCTTGATTTTCCCATTGTTTACGCCTCGGGCAAGGAGGGCCGGGCCAGCCTAGAGCTCGACGAGGAAAGCAAAGATCTGAAGCCCCTGCTCGACACCATCCTTCACCGCGTTCTGCCTCCGGTGGCTGACCCTGACCAGCCTTTTCAAATGCTGGTCACCATGCTGGATTACGATTCTTATGTGGGGCGTATTGCCATTGGCCGTATTTTTCACGGCCGCGTGAAAAACGGAGAACCGGTAGCCCTGGTCAAGCGCGACGGCGGCATTGAAAAGGGCAAGGTCACGCGCATTCTCAAATATCAGGGCATGAAAAGAGTGGAGGCCGAGACGGCGGAGGCCGGCGATATTATCTGTCTGGCCGGGGTTGAAAACGCGAAAGTGGGCGAGACCATTGCCGCGTCCGAAAATCCAAAGGCGCTGCCCACCATCAAGATTGACGAACCGACTATTTCCATGAATTTTTGCCACAACACGAGCCCGCTTTCGGGAAAGGACGGCGGCCGTTTTCTCACGTCGCGCCATATCCGCGAGCGGCTTGAGCATGAGACCATGATCAATGTGGGTATCAAGGTCGAGGAAGTAGATAACGGCGAGCGGTTCAAGGTGTCGGGCCGCGGCGAGCTTCACCTTTCGATTTTGATTGAGACCATGCGCCGTGAAGGCTATGAGCTTGAGGTTTCAAGACCCAAGGTGATTCTCAAAGAAGTGGAGGGCGAGACGCTCGAGCCCGTGGAGGAGCTGATTATTGAAGTGGAGCCGCTTTATCAGGGCTCCGTGATTCAGGAAATCGGAGGCCGGAAAGCAGAAATGAAAAACATGCAAACCAGCGCGGTGGGCACTATCCGCATGGAATTTATCATCGCCTCACGCGCCCTGATCGGGTTCAGAAGCGAATTCCTCAACATGACGCGCGGTACGGGCATTATGTATCACAATTTTTTCGAATACCAGAAATTCAAGGGCGGGCTCCCGAGCCGACAGTCAGGCGTTCTTATCTCGCAGACCACGGGCGAGGCCGTAGCTTACGCGCTTTGGGGGCTTCAGGAGAGGGGCGAGATTTTCGTGCACCCGGGCGGCGCGCTTTATGAAGGCATTATTGTGGGCGTGAACAACAAAGGCCACGACCTCACGGTGAATGCCGCGCGCGAGAAAAAGCTCTCCAATATGAGGGCCTCGGGCTCGGATGAAGCCATTCAGCTTATCCCGCCCCGGGAAATGACGCTTGAATTTGCCCTGGAATTCATCGAAGATGACGAGCTGGTCGAAGTCACGCCCAAGAATATCCGCCTGCGTAAGCGCTACCTTACGGAAAACGAGCGCCGCACCAAAGCTCGCCTAAAGTCGGGCTAAGAAAAGCATCCCTTTCGCTACACTGCGCTCCAGAGATGGCTTTTCTTAACTTATGCGCCACAAAGAATCAAGAACTTTAACTTTTTTGCCGTAAATTAGCGTAGGAGGGTCTTTTATGATATCTGCTGGTTCTATCGTTCATTTGTTTGCCGGGTTATTGCTCACGGCCATGGCCACCTTTGCCCTGCTTGAGGCCAAATCCACTTCGCTGATTCCTAAATCGCTCTTTCTCTGGCCCCTGCTTGGCCTGATTTTTGGGCTCATAACGCTGTCGGGAACCCTGCGCGGCTCGCTCACGGCCTCGTCCAAACTCGTGCTTTTCACCACCGGAGCGGTTTTCACGGTATGCTCCATGCAGGCTTTTCTGGTGAATATACGCCGCATTCCGCGCTGGCCCAGCGGTGCGGTGTGGCTGGGGCTTATCCTCGTCACGCTGGTAAGCCAATTCCCTTACACCGGGCAGCAGGAACCCATGTTTCACACGTTTTACCGTCATCTTACGGGCTTTGTCTGGGCGGCCCTGGGCATTGCCAAGGTGGCGGGCGAAAAATCCGTGTCCCAGGAAGGCGGCACCCCGGCCTGGATTCTTCTTCTTTATGCACAATCAATTTTAATCGCTTCAGCGCCGGTTTGAACGGGTACAATTAAACGGAGGGCTTGGCTATGGAATTCGTGAAAGGCATTGATGAAAGTAAGAAGCAGGCTTTGGAAGTTGCGGAAGAGGCGCGTGAAAAAGAATGGCATCATCCCAGTTTTTTGGCCCAGCTCTTTGCCGGCAAATGCGACTGGAACCTGATTTATCCCTACCCCGAACAAACGCCCGAGGATAAAAAAACGGGCGATGAATTTTTGGACAAACTGGAAAAATTCCTGCGCGAAAATCTGAATCCGGATGAAGTGGACCGCACCGGCGAAATGCCCAAACACGTTTTGGACGGATTGGCCAAGCTCGGTTGTTTTGCCATGAAAATCCCGCCCACTTACGGCGGACTGGGTCTTTCGCAGGTGAATTACAACCGCGCCATTCAGCTGGTTTCGAGTTATTGCGGCTCAACGGCCGTGTGGCTTTCCGCGCACCAAAGCATCGGCGTGCCCCAGCCGCTTCTTCTTTTCGGGACTGAAGAGCAGAAAAAGAAATACCTGCCGCGTTTTGCCAAAGGCGAGATATCGGCTTTCGCGCTCACCGAGCCCGAGGTGGGCTCGGACCCGGCCAAGATGAAAACCACGGCCATGCCCGTTGAAAACGGAAATTATTATTTGCTGAACGGCGAAAAGCTCTGGTGCACGAACGGACCTGTGGCGGACATCATGGTGGTGATGGCGCAAACGCCCATGACGGTGGACGGCAAGGAAAAGAAGAAAATCACGGCTTTTATCGTGGAAAAAACTATGCCGGGCGTGGAATCCACGCACCGCTGCCGCTTCATGGGATTGAACGGCATTCAAAACGGGCTGATGCGTTTCAAAGACGTGAAAGTGCCCAAAGAAAATATTATCTGGGGGCTGGGCCAGGGCCTTAAGCTCGCGCTGGTCACGCTGAACACGGGGCGGCTCACCATTCCCGCGGCCGCTTGCGGCGCGGCCAAATGGTGCCTGAACGTGTCGCGGATTTGGGCCAAGGAGCGCGAGCAATGGGGCGCGCCCATCGGCCATCACGACGCCATTGCCTACAAAATCGCGTCCATGGCGGCCACGACTTTTGCCATGGAAAGCGTGACCTGGCTTACGTCTCGGCTCGCGGATTTGAAAAAAACCGACATCCGCCTTGAGGCGGCCATGTCCAAGCTCTTTTGCACGGAGGCTATTTGGCGCATCATCGACGACACGGTGCAAATCCGCGGAGGCCGGGGTTATGAAACCGCCGATTCCCTGCGCGGCCGCGGGGAAAAAGGCATCCCCGTGGAAAGAGCCATGCGGGATTTAAGAATCAATTTGATTATTGAAGGCACGAGCGAAATCATGCGGCTTTTTATTTCGCGCGAGGCCATGGACCAGCATTTGAAATTTATTTTCCCGCTTTTGAATCCGAAAATCAAACCGGCCGAGAAAATCAAAATCCTTTTCGCCGCCATCAAGTATTACACGCTGTGGTATCCCAAGCAGTGGATGGTTTGGAAAAACACTCCCGCCTCGGTTGTCATGCCGCGCGAGCTTCAGGGCCATGCCAATTACGTGGAAAAGACGGCGCGCAAACTGGCGCGCAATTTATTCCAGGTCATAATGCGGTATCAGGCGGGCCTGGAAAAAAGGGAGCGCGTGCTTTTCCGGCTGGTCAATATCGGCTGTGATCTTTTCGGCATTGCGGCGAGCTGCTCGAGGGCCGCCATGCTTCACGCTAAAAACCCTTCGGACCAGGGCCCGGTTGAGCTGGCCAACCTTCTTTCGCGGGAAGCGGAGCGCCGGATCAACCGCCAATTCCACGGGCTTTTCAAAAACGACGACCGTCTGGGGTACAAACTGTCAAGGGATGTGCTGGAAGGAAAATACGCCTGGCTTGAGGAAGGCGTTATTCTACAGGCTTATTGAAATAAGCGTCGAAAAACCGTTCAAACGTATCAAGCTGCTTCTCCTCCAGAGAGAAAGCGGTGCGGTCCGCGAAACAATCCAGGTGGATCACGGCGTTCAGACTCGCATCCTGCGCACAGGCCCCGGAAAGTCTTTGGCAGAAATTTTTGTTTACGATCCGCACGCCCTCGTAAATTTTCAGGAGATTATTCAAATCCCAATCCGGCGTCCCTCCCCGCTTGTAGGTAAAATACTGCGCGAGCAAATACATGCTGATGGCGCGGTACATGGTTTCCTCTCCGGAAGCAAAGGGCAGATGCGTTTTTACCATGGGTTTGAGCTTGTCCATAACCGGACAGCCGCTCGTGACCATCACAATGCCCACCAGCGAGCTGATGCCGTCCTGAAGCGAGGTTTCCTTGTAATAAGTGCGGTTCTCGGAGGTGATTTCAACGCCCGCTGTTTCATGCGACACCGCGTCTTTGAAAAACTCGATCACTTCCACCAGATTTTTGGCCACCGGGCAATACGGCGTGTCTTTTTCCTTAAGCGGGCAATTTTCGCATTGATGATGGGAAAGACGGGTCCACTCAGGGTAGGATTCTTTATTAGGAAAATGCAGTCTTAAATTTTCCCTGTCCAATTCGATATGAAACTCTTTCACCTTGCCGTTGGCAAAGGCGAAACGGTAATCAAATGTCAGGGGGTGATGCTTTCCGTTTCCGTTATTACCAGACATAGACACCCATCCTTTAAATAGAAATCTTCACTTTTTAATAAAGCTTACCCGCCAACCGCCGTATATTCAAGTCGTAGAAGACTGCGAGCTGTCAGCGAGCAGCTTCTACGCACCGAAACGGTAGGTTTCGGTGCCTAAGTCAGCGACGGCCTAGTAGACAGCTCGCAGTCTTCTACACTTTACAATATAGAAAAATGGGGGTATTTTTAACGTTATGCCGGTATTTCTCAAGCTGTGCTTGGCTCATTTGATTGCGGATTTCATTCTTCAGTTTGACGAATTGTACCACCTCAAGCTTAAAAGCTTCGCGGGACATATCCTTCACGCTGTGTGTCATGCCGCGATTTCCCTGCTGCTGCTTTGGCCCTATCTCGGCAACCCTTTTATCTGGAAATTCGTGCTTTCCATTTCCGTGATTCATCTGTTTCAGGACTTTGTCAAATACCGGCTGGCAGCCAAACACAAAAAATATTTCTTTATTATTTTCATCCTTGATCAAGCCCTTCATTTTCTGATTATCTCGAGCGCGCTTTTATTTCCGGACTGCGGGCAAGTTTTGGGATTCGCTTCCTGGCCCGTTTTGAATGAACTTTACTCGAACAGCCGGTGGACTTTGTACGCCATCGCCTTTGTCACCGCCACCTTTGCCGGAAGTTTCACTCTGCACGCGCTCCGCACTAATTTTCTTCCTGATTCCAGGCAGGACCATTTCATCACCAATTGGGAAATGGTCCACAGCATTCTGGAAAGAAGTTTTCTCGCCTGGCTTTTTATTTTCGCGCCCGATCCGTGGGTGCTGGTGTTTTCTCCGCTGGTGGGCGTTGTCCGGCTTTTCTTCAAGCGCATTCGGAACGGAAACGACTTCTTTTTCAGCTTTGACTACGCCGCTTTGGTGGGGCTAATCTTCCGCATCTTTATTCTGAAATAATGTATTTACCGGTTTAAATGCCGATAAAAATAGCGATGCTTATATCCGGCCTGCGCCCCAGCTCAAGGATTGTTTTCGCCCTCTTTCTGGCCTTTTTTCTGACCCTGCCTGTTTACGCGGAACAAAAAAACGAAAGCGAAATCCCCACCCGGGAGACACAGGCGTCTTTGCAGACAGACGCAACCGCGGAACAGTCCCTTGAAAAAAAACGGCTCACCCGCGCCGGTAAAGTGACTTTCGGCGAGATTTTCGCCGACCCGGACAATGTGGATCTGAATTTGCAGTACGCCCAGGAACAAATCAATGAAGGCCGTTTTCTGTCAGCGGCTTCGGCGCTGGAACGGATTCTGATGATCAACCCGGAATTAAGCCAGGTGCGGGCTTTTTACGCCATGGTTCTTTTCCGGGTGGATAACGCGATCGAAGCAGAGCGGGAATTCAACCTGGCGCTTAAGGGAACCATCCCCCCGGAATTGCACAACGAAATCAACCTTTATTTGCGTAAAATCCGGCGCGGGAAAATGAAAACCCATCTGACCCTGCGTCAGAGCGCGGGCTTCGGGCTGGACTCGAACCGCAACGCCGCGCCTTCCTCAAAACAAAACCTGGTCAGTGATACGATGACCGATCTCTCCGCACAAAACGGAAAACAGCGGGATACCAATTTTGTCAATATCACGGGCCTTGACCTATCCCGGGACCTGGGTTTTCAGGCCGGCCATCAATTGCTGGCTTCTTTTAATTATTATTTGGCCGAGCAAACCATCGTGGACAGCCTGGATATTTCTTCCTATCAGGCGCAAATCGGCGCGGCGTTTAAAAACCGCTTTTTGAATGTAACCCCCACTTATTATTTCAACCACACCCTGCTTTCCAAAGAAACCTTTTTGAGAACCAACGGGGGCAGCATCGCGCTGGACCGGCATCTTTTCAAACGCTTTAACCCCTTTGCTGCCATGAAGTTGGAGCATCAAGATTTCCAGTCTATCGCTGAAAATTCGGCCGGACATGAACGCCGCGGAAACCAGCTTCAGGGGGTTATCGGAACCTCTTTCCGAATAAATCCAAACATGAATATTTCCATCGGGTACACTTTATACGTAAATCCCCCGGATGTTTCTAACTCGTGTCAAGGGAAAGGTTAATTGCAAACAGTTTGTAAATTGTTCTGATCCAAATCCGGGTTTCCCGGTGAATCAGGTAATGAGGGGAAAAAAGAATCAAGCTGCGGGACTTGATTTTTTCCCCCGATTTTGATGAACCAATGATTCAGTGTGGGTGCGTAAGTCAGGCGTCGTTTTTTTGGCAAGACCTGTTTTTGGTAAAGCCGCCTCAAGGTTTGAGAAAGCAGCACCAAGGATAGGTACAACTCATTGGCGGCAAGACTCTGGTCGGGAAGATGCAGAAAAGCGCGGGCTTGTTTGGAATCCCGGAAAAGCTGTTCTTCATTTTGCCGGCCGTGGTAGTCTCGAAACAAATTCCGAGCATTGCATTCGGATGGACGATAGCCGGTCAGGAGAAAATAAAAATGATCTTGCTTTTCTTTTCGCGTTTGTCCCTTGCGGGGTCCAAAACGTTTGGTCAGAGTCCGCTGTTGTTTGACCAGCACGGCCCGCGACTTCACCCCTTCTTCTTTATAAACAAGCCTTCGGGAAAATTCCAAAACCGAAGTCGTCGGGGAGACTTTTCTCCATCGTTTCTTGGGCATCTGCTTAGTTTCTTCAATCAGTTTCAACAAAGCGCTTTCTTTCGGGCCGGCGGAGGCCGCCATGATAAAATGAAAATTCGGGAATTTCTCGGCCAACCCTTGAGCCTTTTTCAACCGCTCGGCCGAAGCAAATCCGCTGTCGGAACGCAAAATGACGTTCCGCGCCTTGCCTTGTCCCAGAAGGCTTTCAGCCGTCTGAAGAGCCATGTCATAATACGATCCTCCCGTTTCATTGCCCGGCTTCAGGGCCCAATCAAAATTCAAACCGTTGACACTGATTCGAGGAGCTTGATAACAGGGCCCGCGGCCATGCGATCCGTATCCCGGAGCCACCCCTTCTCTTTTGGCCGCATACGAGCGAATCGAAGTCAAATCCACATCGATATACGCATCGTTGCCCTCATCCATACCTTGAGTCAAAACATAATCCTGCGCCAATTGTTTCAGGCCTTGGGTTTGTTCGTTAGGATTGCGCTCAATCCAATCACGCACCACATTCTCCGAAAAAAAATGCCGCAGCCCAAGATGCTCGGCCACTTTCACTTCTTCCAGGAAAAGAGGAATGTGCTCCAGATACTCAAGCCCCATTTGCAAAAGCGTTATCATTCCCACGGCAACATCCGGAGTCTTGAAAATTGCGTTTTTGCCTTTCGTTTCTTTCAAACGCTCACTCAACTTTTTACGCAGCTCCAGCATCTTGTCTTGATACTCCATCAAAGGAAAGACTCCCGCAAATTGGGTCTCGGATCTTTGCTTGGCTTCATAGATGAAGCGCCGTCTCTTCTTAAGAGTCACTCGGGCCTTCTTGCCAGCCTCTTCGCGTTTACGTTTCGTCCATTGTCTTTTTCGATTCGCCATGGATTTGCTCCTCGGTTGTCTGTCAAAAACATCGGAACAAATCCACACTTTATGAACTTATCTCTTTATCAACTCGTCAGTTCCCAACATTAAGGGGATTTACGTATAGCGGTTCCTAATCAAAAGTTGTCATGCAGGTGAAGATCTGACCGATAAAGGATAGTATGAAAAAGATACTACCGGACAGGAGGCATGGAACCGAAGCGGATCTCCAAGAAATGATGGCTGAGGAAAAGAATGCGAAATATCGGAATCGTCTTTTGGGGATACGGATGTTGATGCTTGGGTATTCTTGCAAGGAAGTAGAAACGATTTGTGATGTCAGTCGGACTTGTCTGCAGAAATGGGTCAAAAAGTGGAATGCCGCTGGGAAGGGGGCTTGAAGAATCGAAGCGGAGGATCGAGATCCAAGGTGACGACGGCCATGCGAGCGGATATACGCGAGGTGGTGGAGATCCGGAAGGTCATTAATGGTCGAGTTGTCACCGG
>ASOC01000005.1 GCA_000405945.1 Candidatus Omnitrophus fodinae SCGC AAA011-A17 | reverse complement strand
CAAAAAAGAGATCCATGTTCTCAGACAAAACCAGGAAATCGACCTGTGGTTTTGCGATGAAACGGGATTTGAGGGGGATCCTCAGCCTCGCACGTTGCTTTGTCCCAAAGGATCCCGGCCACGGTTGCCCTATTTTGGGGGCCATGTCAGATCTAACGTTATTGGATCCGTACGGCCAAGAGATGGGAAGTTTGTTTCTCTGATATTGCCGTATGTCGATACGGAGCTCTTTGAATTGTTTTTGAAGGAGCTGCAAAGAAGAGTTTCCAAGCGCCATCGCAATTTGGTGATTATGGATATAGCGGTTCCTAATCAAAAGTTGTCATGCAGGTGAAGATCTGACCGATAAAGGATAGTATGAAAAAGATACTACCGGACAGGAGGCATGGAACCGAAGCGGATCTCCAAGAAATGATGGCTGAGGAAAAGAATGCGAAATATCGGAATCGTCTTTTGGGGATACGGATGTTGATGCTTGGGTATTCTTGCAAGGAAGTAGAAACGATTTGTGATGTCAGTCGGACTTGTCTGCAGAAATGGGTCAAAAAGTGGAATGCCGCTGGGAAGGGGGGCTTGAAGAATCGAAGCGGAGGATCGAGATCCAAGGTGACGACGGCCATGCGAGCGGATATACGCGAGGTGGTGGAGATCCGGAAGGTCATTAATGGTCGAGTTGTCACCGGAAAATTGATTTGCGGATATCTAAAAAAAACCACGCAGTAGCCATCAGCTATTCGCAGACCTGTCATATCTTAAGACAAATGGGTTACGTGAGGTTAAGGCCAAGACGATGGCCCGGCAAGCAGGATGAAGAAGCTCGGAGTACTTTCAAAAAAGAGATCCATGTTCTCAGACAAAACCAGGAAATCGACCTGTGGTTTTGCGATGAAACGGGATTTGAGGGGGATCCTCAGCCTCGCACGTTGCTTTGTCCCAAAGGATCCCGGCCACGGTTGCCCTATTTTGGGGGCCATGTCAGATCTAACGTTATTGGATCCGTACGGCCAAGAGATGGGAAGTTTGTTTCTCTGATATTGCCGTATGTCGATACGGAGCTCTTTGAATTGTTTTTGAAGGAGCTGCAAAGAAGAGTTTCCAAGCGCCATCGCAATTTGGTGATTATGGATAATGCCAGCTGGCATAAGGTCAAACGTATTCAGTGGGGCTGCTTGGAGCCCTTGTATTTGCCGACCTACTCACCGGATTTAAATCCGATTGAGCAGCTTTGGCGTGTGATCAAACAAGAATTTTTCAGCAACTTTTGTACAAACCGTCACGAGATCCTTGATGAGCATCTCGAACGATCGCTGAAATATTTCATGGATCAGCGGGAACTCGTGAAATCGATTTGTGCTATGACAACTTTTGATTAGGAAGGACTATAACCCGCAATTCTCATCACCAATGAGAATTGCGCTCTCTAAGAGCTGCTGAGCAAAGGCGTTATTTATTTTGTGAAGCAGGCCGGTGTCGCGTGGCTCCGGCACGCTCGCGGGGACTTGATGTCCCCGTCTTCGCAGGGGTTTTGCCTTTTGCGCACTGTCAAAGAACCGTGCGCAAAACTTTGCAGGCTCTTAATGAGCCAGCACTGCACGCCGGGATTTGGATAATCCCGTGCGTGCAAGTGGACGTAAACTCATGCGTCCAAAGCGCATTTCTCATGGATTCACCAAATCGATGAGAAATGCGGGCTAATAATTGGCCTACTTTTTGGACGGTTTGATCAACGCTGAAGCAATCAATCCCAAAATAAGGAAACCGGCGAGCCCGTCGGCAAACATGACAGCGTTCAGTGCAAAGTCGCCGCTCATCCATATCACTTCAACGCCCTGCCACAGCATATGGACCACCGCACCCACCCCTAAATAAAAACGGATCGCGTGTCCCAAGCCTGCTTTTTTGGATGGGATGGTCAAGCTAAAAAGCCGGGCCATGATAAGCGCCACAGCGATATTGAGAAAAAGGGCCGCTATAAAGTTAACCGACGAATCACAAGTTTTTGAAACAATCTGGACTATTCCTTTTAGGCCTGAGCCTTTCCAGTCGCTGATCTGGTAAATCACTCTCTCCCTTAGCGGAAGTTCGGAAAGCAACGCCTGAACACGGCCATATTGAGGAATACGGGGAAAAAACGAGGAATAAACCGGAAAAACCATCCACATCAGCGCACCGTATAAAAACAAGGCCACACCGCCTAAAATGCCCGCCAACGCCGTCCTTTTATTCATAACCGCCTCCTCTATTTATTCCTTAACGGGATTCATCGTCCCAGAAGGAGCCTGATTAAAACAATAGATTGGGAAATCATGATTCCAACAGCCCACAAGGCGATCAGATAAGAAACCCATGTTTTCTTAGGGTTTTTCGTAAAATGTGTCAAATAAAAGGCGCACACAGTGAGTACAACCGCCTTCGCGGCTAGCGACAGCAAGGTTTCAATATTCACCGCTCCCTCCTTTCTTGGCTCAAAATGCCGGAGGCCGGGATCGAACCGGCACGCCCTAAAAGGGCACGGGATTTTAAGTCCCGGGCGTCTGCCAATTCCGCCACTCCGGCGAGAGTGGAGGCACGGACCGGAATCGAACCGGTGTATAAGAGTTTTGCAGACTCCTGCCTTACCGCTTGGCTACCGTGCCGGATTCAGTACAGTTTTCAGAAGAAAAGCGGCCACTTTCGATTTCGGGGCCTTTTTCAGGCAGACCGTCTTTCCCTCTTTGCTTAAAACATAAACCGTGGTCGGGTTGGAGCCAAAAGGCCGGTTTCCCCGCCCCAGGAAATTAGCGACAATAAAATCTGTTTTTTTTCCGCGCAGTTTGCGTTTCGCCTGCGCCAAAAGGTTCTCCGTTTCAAGGCAAAATCCGACAACAATTCTATTCCCTTTGTGTTTCGCCAGGCCTTTTAAAATATCAGGAGTCTTGATAAGTTTCAAATTAAATGTGGGGCGCCTGCGTATTTTCATGGCTGAAAACTTTGCCGGCCTGAAATCGCATACGGCACTGGTCATAAAAAGAACATCGCAGCGAGGAAATTCCCGCTGAACCGTTTTTTCAAGCTGCACCGAAGTTGTGATTCCTATGAAGCGAACACCTTTCGGACGCGCAAGGAGCGTGGGACCGCTTATAAGCGTGGTGGGGTGCCCTGCCTTACGGCAGGCCTTCGCCAGTTCATATCCCATGACGCCTGTGGAAACATTCGACAGGTACCTGACAGGATCAATTAATTCGCGCGTATTGCCGGCCGTGATGAGAATGCGTTGTTCTGACGGCATCTCTGGATGAATTATTTTTTAGGAAGCAACGATTCCATTTTGGCGAGAATCGCATCCTGCGGCGCGATATGCCCGACCTCTTCCCGGCCGCAAACCAAAGGTCCCTTGACGGGCTCCAAGAATTCATAACCAAAGCCCTTCAGCTTCTTCATATTCTCCTGTGTTGCCGGATGCGTGTACATGTGATCATTCATGGCGGGAACCACAAGCACCCGGGCATGGCTGGCAAGAATCGTGCACGTCACAAGATCATCGGCGAAGCCATTCGCAAGACGGGATATGACGTTTGCAGACGCAGGCATCACCAATATAAGCTCCGACTCATCCGCCAGCGTGGTATGAAGAACCCCCTGGAATTCCTGAAAAAGATCAGAATAGACCTGCCCTCCGGAAAGGGACCGGAGTGTCAGGGGCGTGATAAATTCAAGCGCACCCTTGGTCATCGCGCATGTCAGTCGCGCGCCTTTTTTTCGAAGATCACTCAGCAGGTCACAGACCCTGGAAACTGCAATACTGCCCGTGACGCATACCAGAATTTTTCTATCCTTAAACATCACGACTCCTTCTCCGAATTCTTGCCCCGTGTCATCTCACCCGGCTCCAGCGGAACCCCCTCAAAGGCGACTTTCCCGGCCGCAATTTCTTCCAGCGCAATGGTTGAAATCTTTTTGGAGTGAGTCTGAATAAGAGGCTGCGCGCCCTGCCCGAGTTCGGTGGCACGTTTGGCCGCGGCCATGACTAAATTGTAAAGGCTGTTGGAATTATTCAAAAGCTTTTCAAGCGGAATATACGCCATGTTTTATCTCCTTTTTTCGTTTTCTTTTTTCTTGGCTATGATGCTTTCAATAGCCGCCACCGATTCATCCACATCATGATTGGTGACTATATAATCGTATTCCTTCGCGCAGGCTATTTCCTCGCGCGCCTGCATCAGGCGCTTTTCAATTTGCCGCGCCGAATCGCTTTTTCTCAGCCTTAACCGTTTTTCCAAGACTTCCATGGAAGGCGGCATGATAAAAATAAAAACACCTTCAACCTTTTTTCTAACCTGTCTTGCACCTTGAACATCAATGGTCAGAATAACGTTCTTTCCTTTCCCAAGTTCGTCCAGCGTGGCCCGCTTCAGAGTGCCGTAATGGAAGCCATAAACTTCCGCCCATTCAAGGAAGTCGTGTTTCCGTCTTTTCTCCTGAAACTCTTTTTCCGTGATAAAAAAATAATCGCGGCCCTGGACTTCGCCTTTGCGCTGCTTCCGGGTCGTGGCTGTGACAGCCCGCACCATCGCTTTATTTTGCTGTAAGAGATGCTGGATAACGGTGGTCTTGCCGCATCCCGAAGGGGCTGAAATCACCACCAAAAGTCCTTTGGGAACCAGGGGCCGCATCAATCCTCCTCGCGTTCTCCCGCGGCCGGGTTCTCATTTCTCGCCCGCGCGGTCAAAGTCTCCGGTTCGATGCTCGAAAGCACCACGTGATTGCTGTCAGTCACAATCACGCTTCTTGTCTTCCTGCCATTGGTCGCGTCCACTAACCGTCCCGCCTTTTGCGCTTCATCCTTAAGGCGTTTGATGGGCGAAGGGGCGGCTGACACAATCGCAATAATGCGCTCTTCAACCACCATGTTGTTAAATCCGATATTAAGAAGCGCAAGCCCGGCCTGCCGGTTATTCAATGTTTTGTACCTGTTCCCTGATTTTCTCAATTTCAGATTTAATATTCACGGCGTCCTGGGATATCTGAAAGGCCGGTGATTTGGATGCAATCGTGTTGGCTTCACGGTTCATTTCCTGTGTGATAAAGTCCAATTTTTTGCCTATTTCCCCGTTTTCTTCCAGCGTGCTTCGGAACAATTGAAGGTGATTGCCCAACCGGACGATTTCCTCCGTTATATCCGACCGCTCCGCCATAATCGCGACTTCACGGGCCAATTTCTCCTGATCCAGCTCAATTCCCTTGTTTAGTTCTGACACTCTGGTCTTAAGACGATCCTGATATTGCGCCACAGCGTGTTGAGAGGATTTTTCAATACGCCGGAGCGCCCCCTTGATAAGTCTCAGGCGTAGCAAAAACTGTTTTTTCAGAGCCTGTCCCTCTTTAAACTTCATTTTCTGAAGCCGGTCAAGCGCTACGCGAATAACATTCTGAAGCCGCTGCCATTCCTTGGCTATGTGAAAATCCGCTTTTTCAACAAGAAAAATATTGGGAAGGCTGACCAAATCGTGCAAAGTGAGTTTGGGGTCTATTTTAAGCCGATGCGCGATACGGCGCAGACTGCGGTAATAAAAATCCAGTTTCTGTTCGTCAATAGCGAGATTTTCACGAACCGATTCCCCGCCGTTAAAACTCACAGAGAGACTGATCTTGCCGCGCCGCACCTTGGTCTGAATCAAATTCTTAATGTCATTCTCAATCGGCGCCAAAACTTGCGGCAATCGCGCGGAATACTCCAAAAAGCGGTGATTTAAAGAACGAATTTCTACCACCCACTTGTCTTTGCCCCGGCCGACACTTGCCTGGCCGAAACCCGTCATGCTCTTCAACATTTGACAAATATCCTAATCACAAATTTTTTGGGATAAATACAATCCGGACATTGGGACATTGTGGAAAGGATTGATTATATTGGACTTAGCGCTGGGTGTCAAGTCTGCCTTAAACAGCCGAATTGATCAATGCGAATCGATATAATGCTGCGCGCGTTTGGCCCGGATATACCTTTGAAAGCGAGCCTTTCTAAGCTTATCCGAGGGTTTCTCGTAATGAAGATGTTCTTTATGCCCCTCAATGACCTTTTCACGCATCAGTTTGCGCTTAAACACGCGCAATGCGGATTCAATTGTCTGACCTTGTCTTACCGTAATCTTTACCACTTTCACTCACGACCTTTCTTTGAAATTTTGAACCTGGCTTCAATCCCAAGGTATTTTATAGGATACACAATAACAAGGACAAAGTCAAGTCTCCAACTCGTTTGTTTTGAATAGGTTACAGAAGATGAGAGCCAATTTAGCCCCGAGGGTGAAACTTTTCGTGAATGGCTTTCAGTCTGTCTTTGTCAATGTGGGTGTAAATTTGCGTGGTGGCAATGTCCGAATGCCCAAGCAATTCCTGAACCACGCGCAAGTCGGCGCCTCTTTCCAGCATATGAGTGGCAAATGAATGGCGGAATGTGTGCGGTGAAATTTTTTTGGTGATACCCGCCCGGCGCGCGTAGCGTTTGACAATTTGCCATAAAGCCTGCCGGGTAATCCCTTGGCCGCTTCTCCCCAAAAACAAGAAGGACACGGCCGATGCGGCGGGTTGCTGTCGAACACGTTTCAAATATTTTTCAAGCGATTCGCGGCATTTGCTACCTAGGGGAACTATGCGCTCCTTGCTTCCCTTACCCATGCACTTTAGAAATCCGGCTTCAAAATTCAAGTCTTCCACCTTGAGTTTGGCGAGTTCGGAAACCCGCAACCCTGTAGCGTAAAAAAGTTCCAAAAGAGCGCGGTCGCGCACCCCCTCCTCTTTTCTCAAATCAGGGAGTTCAATCATCAGGGTCACCTCTTCCAGCGTGAGAAAATGAGGGAGTTTCCGCCACGTTTTGGGAGAATCTAAAGCGCTTGTGATATCCTCTTTCAATTCGCCTTCTTTGACCAGAAACCTGTGAAAGAGCTTGATGGCCACCAGCCTTCTTGCGATAGAACTCGATGCCGCGTCTTTTTTTTCTCGGCAAAAAGGAACTCCATGATATGTTTTCGTTTGACTTTGTTAAGTGAAGTCCGGTTGCTTAAAAAATCACGGTATTTCAAAAGATCCTGCTTATACGCGAACAGGCTATTCTCCGCCAAACCCCGTTCCACGTTTAGGTAAGCCAAAAACCCATCAAGAAGTTCTTCAAACGGCTTCATGCGTTCACCGCTCCTCGCCCGCAAGCTTCTTCAACTCATCTTCCCCAATCACAGGAATTTTTAATTTTTGTGCCTTTTCAAATTTGCTTCCGGGTTCTTCTCCCAACACAAGATAATCCGCGTTCTTGCTGACACTGGAACTCACTCTCCCGCCCGCAGTTTTAATAAGTCTTTCCGCTTCCTGGCGGGAAAGATTCTTTAGCGTGCCCGTGATAACAAAAGTTTTACCGGTCAACGCCTTTGATTTTTTCTCCTTCAACGAAAAATCAACGCCTGCTTTTTTCAACTTGCTAATGATTTCCCGGGTGCCTTGCTGTTTAAAAAAATCGACGATAGAATCGGCCGCAACCGGACCCACTTCATGAATGTTTATCAATTCTTCGTTTACGGCTCTCATCAAATCCTCAAGCGAGTCAAAATGTTCAGCCAAGACTTCACCCAGGTGTTCTCCAACATCAGGAATGCCTAACGCGTAAATCAACCGGGCGAGAGGGCGCTTTTTACTGGCTTGAATAGCGGTAAACAGATTTTCCGCTGATTTTCTCCCCATGCGTTCGAGATTTTCGACTTTTTGGATATCCAGATAATAAAGATCCGCCAGGTCACCGGTCATTTTCGAATCCACGAGCTGTTCAATCAAGGCGGTTCCGAGGCCCTCGATATCCATGGCTGCGCGTTGGGCGTAATGCTTGATTCTGCCCTTAAGCTGAGCCGCGCAACCCAGGTTCACGCAGCGTAGCGCCACCTCGCCTTCGTGGGACACGACTTTGCCGCCGCAAACCGGACAACGCCCTGGAAATACAAACTTCGCAAGTCTCTTTTTCCGTTTCTCTTTTACCACCGCCACCACTTTGGGGATGATGAGCCCGCTTTTTTCCACCAGCACATAATCCCCGATTCTCGCATCCAACCTTTCGATTTCGTCGTGGTTGTGAAGGCTGGCGCGTGAAACCGTAGTGCCTGACAACTCCACAGGTTCCAAAATCGCAACAGGCGTCAGAACTCCCGTCCGGCCCACCTGAACCTGAATATCTTTAAGAACCGTCTCTTTCCTTTCCGCCGGATATTTGTACGCTATCATCCAACGCGGAGACTTTGACGTGACCCCCAAAACCTCCTGTTCTTTGAAGGAGTCCACTTTAACCACCATGCCGTCGATATCATAATCAAGCTTTCCTATTTCCGCCTTGTGCTCTTCAATGAAACGGTTCACTTCTTCCACTCCCCGGCAGACTTTCCCATTTGTAATGATTCTAAATCCTAACTCTTTGAGGTATAGCATCAAAGCACTGTGCGAAGGGAAATGCTGCCCCTCCCACAGTCCCTTGCCGTGGATAAAAATATTTAAATCCCGTTTGGCCACCACCTTCGGATCCAAAAGTTTAAGGCTTCCGGCGCAGGCATTGCGGGGATTGGCGAAGGGTTCGTCTCCAACGTTTTCTTTTTCCTGATTGACTTTCGCGAAACTTGGACGGGGCATATACACTTCCCCACGAACTTCAAATATTTTTGGAATCGTCACGCCGGATTTCCTGCCATCTGACGGCACTTTGAGCGGCACGGCGCGTATTGTTTTGATATTTTCCGTCACATCATCGCCAAACCGGCCGTCCCCCCTCGTCGCGGCGGTTTCCAGCAAGCCGTTTTTGTAAATCAAGGCAATCGAGACCCCGTCAATCTTTTCCTCCACATAATAATCAATCAAGTCCTTCTCCAAAGCCTTTCGCACCCGTTTGTCAAATTCCCTGAGTTCATCCGCCGAATAGGTGTTGTCCATGCTCAGCATCTGAACTTTGTGCTCGAATGTCTTAAACTCCTTAAGCGGCGCCCCGCCCACGCGCTGGCTGGGTGAATCAGGGGTTGAGAACTCGGGATTTTCAGACTCCAGTTGTACGAGTTTTTTGAGAAGCCGGTCATATTCAAAATCGGTGATTTCGGGACGGGCGTCGACGTAATATTTCCGGTTATGATATTCAATGGACTGCTTCAGCTTTTCGATTTCCAGCTTAATTTCCCGTTTATCCTGTTTCATCTTTTCTCACAAAAGGCGGGCGGCCAAGGATTCCGGCAATCCCGCTTCCCGAATTTTTTTGGCAGTTTTATGGCAGTCATAGGGCAGGCGCACAATTTGCAGCCGGTATGCCTCTTCGTCGAAAACGGCTAAAGACAACCTCGAATCGCGGTCCCTGGGCTGGCCCACACTGCCGGGATTAATTAAGTAAGTTTCATTCCTATCCAAAGGATACATTCCTTCGTTCAGGTAAGCCGTACTCTTTCCCTTGGCCATGAATATTTGCGGAACATGCGTGTGGCCTATCCATCCCAGCGGCGTTTCCATGCGCCGGAACGAAGGCATAGCGTCGTCAAGATAAAAAAGGTATTGAAAAACCTCGGGCGAGTCAACAGACGCATGGGTCATGGTGTAGGTTGTGGTGATGTGCACATACGGAAGCCGGCTCAAAAAATCATTCCACCTCGCCTCAAGACTATTTTTTGTCCACACGATAGCCTCATAAGCGGTTTTGGTGAAACCTTCCCCCTGCCGTAAATCCATTGCCGCCGCGTCGTGATTGCCTATTACGATTTTTGCCGGCATTTTCGAAACCACTTCCAGACATTCGTTGGGATTAGCCGCATAGCCGACCATATCACCGAGAATCAAATAATGATTGATTTTTGCGCTTGCCAAATAATCGGCCGCGGTGTTAAGAGCCTCCAAATTGCTGTGGATATCCGCCAAAACTGCGTATTTCATTTCAAAGCCGCCTTTCAGTGAGCAGTCTTATTTCCTCATCTCCAGGTAATGAATATCTTTTCCCATGGCCGAAAATTTAGCTTCATAAAGCGTTTTCAGGGCCGGGTGAACAAGCCGCTGATTGACACTTTCCCTGACAGACCTCCAGCTGATTTCCGAAGCCGCTATCACCGCCCTCATGGCCGTGAAATAATCATGATCATCCGTGGCCACATGAAGAAACCCATTAGGGCTCAACACGCGGTACAATTCGTCAAGAAATCGTGACTCAAAAACGCGCCGCCTGCGATGCCGACGCTTGGGCCAGGGATCCGGGAATTGAACATAAAACGCGGCAACGTTTTCATCACGGCAAGTTGTTACAAAATTTAGCGATTCAGCTCTTAAGAAGGCTAAATTGGGTTGAATCTGTTTTTCTTCGGGCAAAGTCCCCTTCCGCAGCCAACGGTCCACGTAATCCACTCCAAGAAAATTGAGATTCGGGAACAACTTGGAAAGTGCCAGCATGAATCCCCCTTTCCCGCAGCCCAAATCCACTTCAACGGGATAGGTATTGCCGAAAATTTGCGAAAACTTAATGAGAGCAGAAGACGATTTGATGCCAGACACAGGGGATGAATGACTGGACCGGATGGGGCGACCAGTCTTTTCGGAAAACCTGAATCCATTATTCACGGCACCGAAACCTGCCGTTTCGGTGCGACCAGTCTTTTCGCTCCTGCCGAGCGAACTAAAAGAAGAGGGACAGCCCCACCTGGGCAGTCCCGATATTGAGCGGTAGCGAAATATCGGGATGGCGAGATTCGAACTCGCGGCCTCTTGGTCCCGAACCAAGCGCTCTAGCCAGGCTGAGCCACATCCCGGAGGGAAGAAATTATAACACAGGGCAGTGTTAAATGATGAACTTAATCTGTGCGGTTTAATCGGCGTTAAACTTCTCTTTGGCCTCAGCCAGTTGCGACTCTATTTGCTGCTCGGCGCGCTGCGTATCGGCGACACTTTCCTTCAACTGTTCAATTTCCGACTGAATCGATGAAATAGAAATATCCCTGTCTATTCCCAAAATCACATCCTGCGCGACGTCCAAATCACCGGTCATTAATTTTTTCTTAAGTTGAATCTTTTTAATAAGTTCCACTCGTTTGCTCTTTTCAAGCTGCCGCTGATACTCATAGATTTTACTTTTCCAGTAACGTTTGGGAGTGATGTGGCGAGCGACAAAATCCAGCCGCAGCAAGCTAAAAATCGCGGCGCCGGCTATCACCAGCAAACCAGTTCCTAAGATGAATTTTTTCATTTCAGCGAAAGATACGCCAAAAGCTTGTTTGGATTCCTTTGAAATTCATGCGCCCACTTTGTTATTAAAATTTCGGCAGGTGTTTTTCCGGTCTTGATGATTTTTTCATCCACGGAATCCAAATAAACAGCCTCCGTCCGGCCGGATGAATCAAGCCGGTTTTGCGCGTTTAAACCTCGCCTCGAAATCGCTAAAACTTCCCGGATCAGCTCCCACCCTATGTATTTACCAAGCCGTGCCCGCAACCCCAGTTTTTTCATATCCCGGTGGAAAAGGCATCGCTCTTCCCACGTAAAATCGCGGACCACTTTCCAAGCATCCAATAGCGATATTTTATCATAGAGAAGGCCTTTCCAAAAAGCGGGAACTGCGGGAACCATGTCAAACAATTGTCCATCCGCTCCGCGGATTTCAATGCAGTTTTTAAGCCTCGCTTCGGGGAAAAGGGTGCTCAGGTGGAGCTCAAAATCATCCCGGGTCGCCATAAAACCATTGTATCCCCTGGTGAGAAACTCCCGAAAAGGCATGCCGCGCATGGGAATCCAGCCGTTTTCGCGTATGATAAAAATCATGGGCACATCCAGCGCATAATCCAGATAATCTTCAAACCCTGCATTTTCACGCAAAAGGAACGGGATAAGGCCGGAGCGGGCATCATCCGTTCTGCTCCAGGCATGCATTCGATACGTTAAAAACCCATTCATTTGCCCTTCCGTGAGAGGAGAGTGGCTAAACAATGCGGAAGCTAGGGATGTCAAACCGTAGATTAACCTGAGCTTTTCCATGGCGTCGGCTTCATCGCTATAGTCCACGCTGACCTGATTGGCGGCCGTTCTTTTCATCATGTCATGCGCTTTGTCACCGTGCTGAGCCAGATAGTCCTTCATGAGTTCATAGCGTCGTTTAGGCACCCAATCAGTTTGATCAAGCCGGGCAAAAGGATGAAATCCTGCCGTAAACCATGTCACGGGGATTTTTTCCGCCACACCGAGAAGTTCATGCCTGAATTGATTGAGCTGATCATGAATATCATGGACCGTTCCTACGGGCTCAGCGCTAAGTTCCACCTGGCCGCCGGGCTCCAGGGCCACGTAATTTCTCCCCTTAACGAGAGCTGTCACATGGCCTTGTTCTTCCACCGGTTGGTAACCATATTGGGATTGAAGCTGTCTTAAAACAGCTTCAATCCCGGCATTGCCATGATAAGAAAGAGGCATGGGCGTATCTTTGATATTGCCGAAAAGCTCCCATTCCAACCCCAAGAGATGCCTAGAGACAGGCTTGGCATGGGCTTGGAAATAGCCGCTTAAATCATTCAGAGATATCACTTGTTCGTGCTGTTGGGACTGAAGATACGTGCTCATGGCTTCATAATACCTTTTTTCGCCGCAAGAAAATAGGCCAAATGAGTGGGAAGAAGGCGCAACTTCAATTGTGCGAATTAGCGGCTGGGCGGGCCAAATTTGAAGCTTTTTTAAGCTGGCTTTGATTGCCAGACACAGCCTTGGCAGGCGCAGTTTTTTCCGCAATGTCCGGAGGTGGAGGAACATAGCCCAAATAAAGCAGCGCTTCCTCAATGGCCCCTTTAAAAACAGGCGCTGCCACCGTGCCCCCGTAATAGCTGGGATGCGGATCATCGACCATGACAATCATGGCCAGCATGGGATTTTCGGCAGGCGCAAATCCCATGAATGAAGAAATAAAGTTGGAGTGCGAATAACCGCCATTGGCGTTAATCTTTTGAGCAGTTCCGGTTTTTCCGGCCACTTTCACACCTTTAATCTGGGCATTCTTCCCCGTCCCTTCATCCACCGCCCGGACTAAAATGTCCCGGATTTCACCCGCGATTTTCTCATCAATAACTCTTTGGCGCACCGGCGGAGTCTCTTCCTTGATCACAACTCCGAACTCATCGCGAATTTCTTTCACCACCTGAGGTCTGACTAGATACCCGCCATTCGCTATCACGGAAAGAGCCCTGACCATTTGAAGCGCAGTGGCCGTCACTTCCTGTCCGTAAGGCACGGAAGTGATGGATATCTTTGACCATTTGTTCAGGGGGTGAACAATACCGGACACCTCGCCATGGAGGTCAATCCCGGTCATGTCTCCGAATCCAAAGAGTTTGATGTAGCGGTACAGGGTCGCTTCCCCTATAAGCCGGGCTATTTTCACGGTCCCGATATTGCTGGATTTGATCAGCACTTCGGGAAAAGTAAGCCGCCCATAGGGATGAACGTCATGAATCACCCGTCTGCTGCTCACGTGCCAAATCCCGTTTTCGCAGAAAAAACTATCGTCCAATTTGGCTTTGTCCTCACTTAACGCCGTAGTGAGCGTCACCACCTTAAAAATTGAACCCGGCTCATAGAAATCTGTGACGCAACGGTTTCTGCGTGCTTCCACCTTCGAGGAACTGTAATCATTGGCATCAAAAGAGGGCTGGTTTGCCATGGCAAGAATATGCCCGGAGGCCGGATTCATCACGATAGCGCAGGCGCCTTTCGCATGCCATTGGTTGAATGATTTTTCCAATTCCCTTTCGACGACATGCTGGATAAATTGGTCCACATGCAGGATCAAATCTCTTCCATTCACCGGCGGAATGTATTTGTCCTCCAGCGCGCTCACCTCGCGGCCCAAAGCATCGCGTTTTGATTTTCGTAAACCTTTTTCACCCCGCAGATAGGTATCATAGGCGAGTTCAAGGCCTTCCGTGCCTTGATTGTCGATATTGCAAAAACCCACGACATGAGCTAATTCGCTGGAATGGGGATAAAACCGTTTAAATTCGTTCAGGACCGCGATGTTGGGATTACCCAGGTCAAGGATCGCGTCCGCTTCCTCCTGCGTCACTTTCCTTTTCAGCCAGACAAAAGATTTATCCCGCGCTAAACGATGGTTGACCCACTGGGGATCAAGGCCGAGAATTCCGGACAACTCTTTAACGACCTCGGGTTTCTTTTTTTTTGAGATCAGGCGGGGTATGGCATAAATTGAGGGGCTTTTGACCGTGGTCGCCAAAAATTGTCCTTTCCGGTCGAGAATATTCCCCCTTCTGGGTTCCAATTCAATAGTAACGTTGTGTTGCTTTTTGGCAATCTTGAGAAGCGCCTCCCTTTGGAAAAAACACAAATCAAACAGGCGATAAACTATAGCGGCGAATAAGGCGAGGATAAAACAGCTAACCACAAAAAAACGATTCACAGCGCGGAATACCTCCAGAAACCCCTTGCGGGGAATTCGATGGAGGACGCCTTAATTTTTATCCGGGGATACAATTTTGGCTTGCGCTTCACGCACGAATTGTAACAAAGAGAAGGGCGATTTACCAATCTCTACCGGTAAGGAGGGGATACTGGTTTCCAGCAATTTCATTTCGACCGTTTTCACCTCGGAAGGCAAGCCCAGATCCATGTCAGCTTCCTGAATGCGTTTTTCAAGAATGTCCAGGGCTTTAAGTTTGAAAAGACTGACTCGCGCTTTCTCAAAACTGTCCTGGACTTGTACCAGTGACTGTGTCTTCTTTTGGATGGAATAGGAAACGCGGTACAACTCGATTTGCAGCGCCACATACAGAAGGGCGCATACCACGATGGAGGTTATCATCATAAGAATTTTAAAAACCTTCTTCACGATTCACTCCCCCCTTTTCTGCGGCACGTAATTTGGCGCTGCGAGAACGCGGATTGACCGAAACCTCGTTAGGGCCCGCTACGACAACTTTTTTCGTCACTAGGATCATGGTTTCCGTATCAGCCCATTTCCTCATTCTCTGTTTGACAATTCTGTCTTCCAGCGAATGAAATGAAATAACAACCAACCGCCCTCCAGCTGCCAACAATTTCACAGCCGCGCCCAATCCTTCTTCCAAACTTTCGAGTTCCTGATTCACACCTATCCGCAATGCCTGAAATACCCTTGTCGCCGGGTGAATCTTTCCCTGCCCGCGGCCCACGCATGAAACAATGAATTCAGCCAAATCTGATGTCGTGCAAAACAGCTTTTGTTTTCTTCGCGACACAATTTTGGCGGCCAGATACCTGGCCTTTCTTTCTTCACCGTAATGCCAAAAGATATCCGCCAAATCCGTCTGGGTTAATCCGTTCACCAAATCATATGCCGACTGACTCAGCTCCCGGTCCATCCTCATATCAAGCGGGCCGTCTTTCATAAAACTGAAACCGCGATCAGCCGTTTCCAGATGATCGGATGAAATTCCCAAGTCAAACAAAACGCCGTTTACCCGGCTTATCCTATGCTGAGAAAGAACTTGCTCCAAATACCTGAAATTTGACTTAACAATCCGAACATTAGGCCTGTCTCCAATATCTTTCTCGGCCCTTTCAACCGCTTCCGCGTCTTGATCCAATCCTATCAATACGCCCGAGGGACCTATTCTTTCCAAAATCGCTTTAGCGTGACCGCAACCGCCTAACGTCCCATCCGCAATCACATCCCCCGGTTTGGGATTGAGGTAGGTCAGCACCTCCTCCGTCAGAACCGGCGTGTGCAACTTCCGCCTCTACTGGAGGCAGCAAAAACTGCGGAGAGCCTCTTCCCTTGAATCGTAGGCTTCCATCAAACGGCTGACTCCCACCAGACGCAACGTATCCGAAACCTGACGCCTTAAATTGCAGAGCTTGATATCGCCATTCAGCGTGCGCAGCATGCGAAGCCGTTCAATCAACAGCCCGAGACCCGCCAAATCCACATGCTGGGTTCTGGACATGTCAATCAGCACCCGGGTATGATTCTTTTTCACAAATTGATTCATGCGCTGTTTAAGCCGAACCATGGTGCTGGCATCCAACCGTCTGTCGCAATCGAGCACTTCAACGTTGAATTGCTGATGTCCGTTTTTTGCGTGGTAAACCATAGAACCACCTCCTGATTTCAGAAGCATTTAAACCCCCTTATTGTTTTCCCCGGTCCAGATCCAGGAGCTTTTCAGCCAAATCTTCGAAGGAGCCCATTGAGTTTTTGAAGAATTCTTTCCATTTTTCTTTGGCCCAAATTTCGATGCGGTTTGAGACGCCGACAATCATCACGTCTTGTTTGATCTCCGCGTACTCTTTCAGATATTGAGGCACAAGAATTCTTCCCTGTTTATCGCAGGCTACTTCGCAGGCGCCGGAAAAATAAAGACGGTTGAATTGCCTTGATTCCTGCCGCGTGAACGGCATGTCTTTAAATTGCCTTTCCTGGGCTTTCCACTCTTCTTCGGTGAAAACGAAAAGACATTTGTCCAAACCTCTCGTGATGTAAAATTTTTCCGCATAGTGTTCCTTGAAAATCTCGCGGAACTTGGAGGGCACTATCAACCGACCCTTTTTATCTAGCGAATGTTCATATTCACCGTAAAACATTGTTTTCCACTTTCCTCCACTTTACACCACTTTATGACATTTGGAGTATAAAATGCCGTATGATTCATGTCAACAGTAAGTTTCATTTTTTTTTAGAAACCCTATGCAGCACAATATGTTGTGTTTATTAATGCAAAGAGCGCTATAAGTAGATGATGTCATTTATCCCGGCATTAAATCATCGGCAGGAAACGGGGGATAGCTTTAGCTAAATCTTTAAATGTAAAGATGTTAGCTATTAGGGCAGGAGATCAAAATAGTATTTTTGGGACAACGAACCACCAGACAGTGAGTGATGTGATTCGGAAGGCAAAACGATGTGCGAAGCGAGGGATTTAGTTTTCTTCGTAGAGAATACGCGTGCAGTTTTCACACAAAACAATCTTTTCCTGCAATTTTACTTCATTAAGCACCTGGGCTCGCAATTTCATCTGGCAGCTACTGCAGTTTTCGCTGTCAATTCTGGCCAAGGCCATGCCGCTCTTTTTAGCCAGAATCCTTTCGTAAAACGAAGCTGTTTCCGCGTTCACCTGGCTTATGAAGGCCTTGCGTTTGGACTTGAGATCATCTATTTGAAACCGACACTCTTTTTCCCGCTGCACCAGTTCCGTCTTACGGTCAGCCAATTTTTTTTCTTCGAGCTTCATTGTTTCTTTGCCGGCATTGACTTGCTTGGTTTCCACTTCAACTTCATCCATAAGAAGGAGAATGGCCTCCTCCAGCACGGAGTTGTCTGCCTTCATGTTGGCTATTTCCATGCGAATGGCGGAATATTCCTCATTGGTTTTCACGAGGTTTAGCTGACCCTGGCGCTTCAGGATTTGTTCCTCTTTCTGTCCGAGGTCTAGTTCCTTTTCTTTCTGCTTGAGTTTGGCCTGTTTTAGCTTATCTTCCAGGGCCTGAAAATTCTTTTTCACGGATTCAAATTCCTGTTCATAAACCTTTTGCTGAACAGGGACTTGCATCAATTCCTGGGAAAAATCATAAATTTGCTTATCCAGGACTTGCAGGTCTTTGAGAATTTGCAGGTCTTGCTTGAAGGTATTCGTCTCGGGCATAGGGATTCATTATATTGATAATCCCCTGACCCGCAACTAAATTTTCCTGGTTTAATCCGGCAACTGGTCGGCCAAAGCAAAAAAAGCCGCGATTTCTTCTCTTGATAAACGGGCCCGCTCATAAAACGAGGATGATGGGAAAGAGGTTTCCGTTGCCGGGACAGGTTCGGCGGGAGCCGAGGCCAGAAAATCCTTTTGAAAATGCAGCGCGCGCTGTCTCTTGCGGCGCATGGCTTCTTCCTGCTGAAGCGCTATCCCAACGGAAAAATCATTCGCGGACGAAGCAGAGGCTAAAACATTCCTTATCTTTTCCTTAAGAGGATCCAAATTGTCGATCCAAATCAATTCACGGCTCAAAAACCGCTTCACCAAATCTGACCACTGAAATGATATTTGCTGAAGTCTGAAGTCACCGGGTTCTTCCCAACGGATAAAAGGCTCTTCTTTAAGGAAAAATGAGACCCCCTTCAATAAACGAAACGCATTCTTCAACGAACCGATGGTTGGCCTCACTGTGACAAGCAATGCGGACGCCAAAGGCATAAGAGAGTCAATAATGTCCGGATAGCTCCACGGAAAATCAACGAGGTATAACTTCCCTTCTCCATCCGAAACCAACTCTTCAAAAACTTTGGGCGCGCAGAACAAAGAGGACGAGGAAACGCGCGCTTCCAGCGAATCCTGGCGCTCTTGAAAAACATGGAAATCCGCCTGATGAATATCCAATTCCAATGTCTTGGCAAGCGCGGCATTCATTTCAAACGAACAATCGGACCATGAATCCGAGCATACCATCAAAGCTGACTTCGCGGGCGTTTGCCCTTGATCCCGGACCGGGGCGCCGGACAAAAAAAGATGGGAGATATCTTTCAATCCCCGCGGCGATTTCTTGTCATCATTTTCCATGCAACGAAGCTCCCTGCGCCCCCACCTCAAGGACGGAATCTGTTCCGCTGTACGGATTGGACTCCACCCGGGGATTGTGCGGGTCAAGCATCCAGTCGCCGTCAACAATGAATTTATATTTATAAGTGCCGTGACGAAGATGATACAGCTTCCTCCACAACCCTTCCCCTTTCACGGAAGGAACAAAATCTTCGGGCACCCAATGGTTGAAATCACCCGCCACCTGAACATAACGGGCTCCCGGCGCGTCAAGAGTTAAAAGAACGGCGTGATCTTCTGGCATGGCCTGTTCAGGCTTTCCATCTGCGGCAACACCTGATTCGATAATCCCGGGCACGTCAAAAGCTCTGAAAAGTTCCTCGTCTTTTGAAACCGGTTCTCTTTCAAGGATTTCAGCGCTCAGATTTAAAAAATCCTTAAAAACAACGGAGTGCCTGTCATAATCCGTGATGGGCTTACCATAGGCGGCAGCCTCACGCAAACGTACCGAATGGTGAATCACGGTGCGGTAAACCCGCCCCGCGAACATCCTTTGAAGATCTTCCTGGATTTTTCTGGAAAATTTCGTGCGCGGGTCAAAGTCGTTAAGAATGGCGCGCACCTTTATTTTATGCATCAGCGCTTCTTCCAGAAGCTGAACCGTTTCAAGAATTTTACTTAATCCGTGCAGGGAAAAAGTGGAACATTCTACCGGGATGATAAGTTCTTGAGCGGCGCGAAGCGCGTTAAAAGTCAGCAGGCCGAGGTTGGGAGGACAGTCAATCAGGACAAAATCGTACTCCGAGTCTAAGCCATCGAGTTTGGCAAGCAGCCGGTTTTCTCTTTCAGGCGCGCCGGCCAGCTTCTGCTCCACGGCGCTTAAAATCACTTCTGACGGGACGAGATGCAAGTGTTCGGATAAAACGACCCGGACATCCCGGATTCCAAAAGATTGTCCGCCGGTATCGTCTAGAACGTCGTAAATACTGCGGGAAATATGATCCAGTTCAACGCCCAAGGCAAGCGAGGAATGCCCTTGCGGGTCTAAATCAATTAAAAGAATTTTTTTGCCGAGAAAGGCCAGAGACGCAGAGAGATTTACGCTGATTGTAGTTTTACCGCAACCACCTTTTTGATTGGCGACGGCTATGGTTCTCAGATCAATTCTCCTAGGGTTGGAAGAGCTGAGATGTCACGAATACAGGTTAATTCTAGGGGTGTCTTGAAGACTTGTCAAGCGGCAGGCTGACTAATTTTTAAGGAATTTCGCGGCAAACCCGGTCTGCCGGCTGGTCACTTCAGTCCTTAGCATCTCCACGTCAAACGTCTGCTGTTGTTCAGCCAAAGGCGGTTTGAATTGCGCCCGCAGCGAGAGGTTCCTGAAATCCCTGACGCTCCGTAATGTCTGAGCGGCCTGGAGATCAAGACATTCGGCAAAAAAACCGCCCTCGCTCAAATTGGTAATCAAAGCCGTTACCGACAGGTTATCCATGGGCGTGATTTCAGCCTGAACCGTCACCGGCACAGCCACCTCAATACGCTGATTTTTACGGCGCTCTCCCTTAAAAATGAACTTATCCTTCTCCACGAGATATAGCCCAAAAGTGGTGGAAATTTCCGCCTCATTTTTACAGATATTCATCTTTTCCGGAAGATACGTATTTAAAAACATTTCAAGGAGTTCAGGCGAATAGCAGTAAACCGCTTTACGGTGAGGCCTCTCCAAAGGAACCAGAATCTTTCTAAGAGCCAGCTGATCCACATGCAACACGTTTTGAGTGTTTAGGATGACATTTCTATAACCGCCCCGCTGAATATTACGCTCAATAAAGTCTTTAACGGTATCTATATCGCCGTCCGTCAAATCGCCGTATAGGTCAAAAATAATTACCGAGCCAATTTTCCTTTTGTGTACTTCCGTTTTAGCAATCATATTCAGCTCTCCATTGCATCTATCAATTTTGACTACCGACTTAATTTTACTCCTTTAATTATAAAAATGCAAATTTATTTATATGCCCAATATTTCAAAAATTACATACAAATTTCGCAGACAAAACCAAGCTTTTGTAAAAGTGTAACATATTATAAACAAATAACTTACATTAATTATGCCAATGCATTGGAATGACCAAATTCTATGACGCTTCGCATTATAAATCCATAAGATTAGGAAAAAATTAAATATCTTTCTATGAGGTCTTCAAAAAGTTGCCTATGCGGAAAACGTCTTCGGGGGAGATATCTGAGAACTCAATGCCTATTTCCACCTGGTCTCGGTCTATAAAAGTGCGCACCACTTTGCCCTGAGCCTCCACCTCGCCAAAACCCGGCAACATGATTTTGAGATCCAGCATGTGGAAATCATAAGGACTTAGCTTCATTCGGTGAAAGGACTCCCGGTCCAGATCCAGGTATTCGGCCAACAAACCGCCTTCACTCAAATCCGTCACTACGGCGCTAAAAAAAACGCGTTCGCCCTTCTCATCCGTGAAAGAGAATCCCAAAGCGAGCGCGGTTTTGAGTCGCTGATGGCGTCGCTTCTCTTCATAGGTTTTCTCTTCCCATTTCACCAGATCTTGTCCGAAATACTGGATAATTTCTTCCTCGGTTTTAAAAAACTTAAGATTCGAACCCGAAGCCACCCGGCTAAACATTTGCATGACGGAAAGATTTCCCACCACTAGTCCGCAGCGCATATCGGGAGATAAATTTTCAGTCACGGCTTTGACCCCAAGGCTGTCCACTGTGCTTAATCCGCGGAGGTTAAAAAGAAGATTTCTGGTCTTTTGATTTTTAACAAACAGCGCAATTTCTTCCTTGCCGCGCAACGCCCACGGCCCCACGAATTCGCCCCGGAGGTCAATGATATGCACGGTTCCTATTTTGCGCTTGATGATTTGAGGGGACCGATTCATGGTATCGCTCTGAGGACACCAGGCTGATTAGGCCCTTTCGATTTCATAGCGGGCGATTTTACGGATCAAATCCACGCGGGAAATTTTGAGTAGCTTCGCGCAGGCGCTTTTATTCCAATTCGTTTTCTCAAGCCCCTTGCGAATGACTTCACGCTCCACTTTCTCCACGGCCTTCTTTTTAATCTCTTTAAGAGAAAAAGCCCCTCCGCCGTCTTCCAAGGACTCCATCTTCCTAGTCTGAACCAAATTGAGTAACTCGGGGCTGAGGCTGACTTCCGTGATGATTTTTTTATCCCCTGAAAAAATCACGGCCTTTTCAAGCTCATTTTCCAGTTCACGAACGTTTCCCGGCCAATCATGGCGTTTCATTATTTGAATGGCTTCAGCGGACAGGCTCTTTTTCTCGTCCTGATTTTTCTTGGCTATGTTTTCCAAAATATAATCCCCCAAAACCTCAATATCCTCCTTGCGTTCCCTGAGGGGCGAAATAGCCAAATTCACCACGTTGATGCGGTAAAATAAATCCTCCCGGAATTTCCCCTCCTGAATCATTTGCCTTAAATTACGGTTAGTGGCCGCCACAATCCGGACATTCACTTTCTGCGGCTTGGTGCCGCCCACTTTGAAAAAAGTCCCCTCCTGAAGCACACGCAGAATTTTCACCTGAAGCGCGGTGCTCATATCGCCTATTTCGTCCAGAAAGAACGTGCCCTGGTCAGCCACTTCAAAAAGCCCCATCTTTTCGGCCATGGCACCCGTGAAAGAGCCTTTCACATACCCGAAAAGTTCGCTTTCCAGCAGAGAATCTGAAAAAGCGGAACAATTGATCACGACAAACTCTTTATCCTTACGCGGGCTGTTGTAATGAATAGCCCGGGCCACGAGTTCCTTGCCTGTCCCGCTTTCCCCCTCAATCAGAACAGCCACTTCATACTGCGCCACAACCTTGATTCTCTCGATCAGGTCGCGGAAAAGCTGACTTTTCCCAACCAGATGGTCAAAACTGAAAAAAGTTTGATCGGCTTTCATTGCGCCCCCTTTTGCATCTCTGATTTGCGCCGTTTCAGTTCCTGAAGACGTTCAGCCATTTTTTTCTCGTAGCCGAGTTCCGTAGGCACGTAATATTCCTTTGAGACACCCAGATAATCCTGAATCACAAAATGATCCTGTCCGTTATGCGCGTACTGATACCCCTGCCCGTGCCCCATGCTCTTGGCTCCCCGGTAACTCGCATCCCTCAAATGCTGGGGCACTTCCTGGGTTTTTCCTTCTTTGATATCTGCGGTGGCGGCTTCTAAAGCCATGTAAGAAGCGTTGCTTTTGGGCGCCATGGAAAGATAGACCACAGCTTGAGCCAGGATAATTCTGGCTTCGGGCATGCCCACAAATTCGAGGGACTGCATGGCGCTGGTCGCGATCACAAGGGCCTGAGGGTCCGCGTTGCCGACATCTTCTGACGCCAAAATCACGATCCGGCGGGCTATGAAACGGGGATCTTCGCCCGCATAAAGCATTTTCGCCAGCCAATAAACGGCCGCATCCGGATCCGAGCCGCGCATGCTCTTAATGAAAGCGCTCGCCGTGTCGTAGTGGTAGTCTTCATCATGGTCATAGTGGACGATTTTCTTCTGTATAGATTCTTCGGCAACTTTTTCGTCAAAATGAATATTTCCTGAAGAATCCGGCGGCGTGGAAAGCACACCGATTTCCAAAGCGATCAGTGCACGGCGCGCGTCTCCGCAAGCGTTTTTGGCCAAATGGATGAGGGCTCCTTCGGTGATGAGAACTTGCCGCTGTCCCAGGCCCCGCTCTTTATCCTGAAGCGCCTGACGAATAATTTTGATCAAATCCTCCTCCGTAAGAGGCTGCAATTCAAAAATAACGGAACGGGAAAGAAGCGGTCCGTTTACCGCGAAAGACGGGTTGTGCGTGGTGGCGCCGATCAGGATGATAACGCCGCTTTCCACTTCTGGCATGAGCACATCCTGCTGGGCTTTGTTAAACCGGTGGATTTCATCGATAAAAAGAATGGTGCGGTGCGCTTCATAGCGTTTGCGCTGTTTGGCCTCATCCAAAATCTTGCGGATTTCCTGCACATTAGACGTCACGGCATTTAACGTCCGGAACTCCGTCCCACAGTGTTTCAAATGTTGTGGGACAGCCCCCGAAGTATCAAAGGTACGAGGGGCGGCCGAGGTCATATTTGAAATTACATGAGCCAGCGTGGTTTTCCCGCTTCCGGGGGGACCGTAAAAAATAAGCGAAGTGAGCCGGTCGGAAAAAATCAGGCGACGCAACAATTTGCCTTCGCCAAGGATATGCCCCTGGCCGACAAATTCATCCAAAACACGCGGCCGCATGCGGAAAGCCAGAGGACCGCCGGAGAGTTGTTCCTCTTTGCAAGCGGATTTACCGCACTCTTCACCAAAGAGGTCTTTTTTCATAACAACGCCCCGCAACCTACCGTGTAAGCAGTATTTGTAAGAACCCTTTTTTCAAAGGCGGAAATCTGCCGGATATTGCTTGGTTCCTTAAACATCAAGGCCTCCATTTCATATCCTGAGGTCGATTCCCTTTTCTTTTTTAGTGTTGGTTCTAAAAAGAACTGCCTAATCACGCGTAGGGCAGGGCTGAATTGGATTATAGCACCCGCGAGAATTTGAAATCAAGGGAAGAAATGCGGCTGGCAGCGAAACTTCCAGTTTCGCTGCCGTCTTGCGGTCCCCGCGCCAGCCGCGCGGGGCTGGGTTTCCGGGCGGCCTTCCGCCGCCTGAGCAGCCGGCCCAGTGCATGGGCGCTGGGGCGGTCTAAGAGCGGAGTTGGGCCGAAAAATGCCGCGTGACAGACTCAACCACTTTGGCGTGGAGGTCATTCACTTCTTCAGCCGTCAGAGTTTTTTCGTCCGAGCGGTATTCGATGGAAAAAGCCAAACTTTTCTTGCCCGTCGGAATTTGCCCGCCCCGGTAAAAATCCAAAAGATCGATTGCGCGCATGAATTCGAATCCCAATGAACGCACATGGTCGATAACTTCACCCGCAGGGACATTTTCGCCGAGGATTAGCGCCATGTCACGCCTTGACGCGGGATACTTGGGCAAAAGTTTGTAACGGCGTTCAAACCGCGCGGCATGGGCAATTTTCTCCAGGCTGATTTGCCCGATAAAAGCATCGGAAGAAATATCATAAAAGGACTTCACAGGGTTAGACACCTTCCCCAGCACTCCCAAAGCCATTCCCTGGCACTCCATAGAAAAAGCCTGCTCCAGAAAAGGGTTCTCGTAAGGGACAAATTTTATCTCCTGAATACCGAGCCGCTCAAAAATCTCTTCAAAAACGCCTTTAACATCAAAAAACGTGTACTTCCTTCCCTTTTCCAGCCAATGAGAGTTTCTCGCTCCGGCAACCGCAACCGCAAAAGTCAATTCCTCTTTGGGAAGTGCCTGGTTCACTTCAGGACCATAAACATTGGCGATTTCAAACAGTCTCACGTCATTGGAGCTTGAATGATAAAAGTTCGTCTTTACCACTTCAAGCAGGCTGGGAAAAAGAGAAGGCCTCATCAAGGTTAGTTCTTTGTTTTGCGGATTGACCACACGGGTCACGGCCAGAAGAGGCACCGCGAGTTTCTCAAAGACTTTCTCGCTAATCAGGCTAAAAGTCACGGTTTCATTCAACCCGGAGCCAAGGGCCGTCTCACGTGCCATTTCTTCGGTTTTCCGCAAACAGCTTTCTTCTATATAAACAGGCTCAATGTCCGGTAAAGTTTCCGTAATGCGGTCATATCCGTAAAGCCTTGCCGCTTCCTCCACCAAATCCACGGGTCTTGTCAAATCCTGCCTGAAAGACGGAACACCGACCGTAACCGTTCCTTTTTTAGCGGGCTTGACCGAAAGGCCAAGCGCGCGGAAATATTGAGAAACTTTCTGCGAGGGAATATCCACACCTAAAATCCGGCGGATTTCTCCGAGAGGAAATTGAATTGTTCCTGTTTTTTTGGGTAACCGGCCGCCTTTGAAAACAACACTCACATTGCCAACGCTTTTCGCGTATTGGCATATCAAACGAATGGCGCGTTCCCGGCCCGTATCAACGCCCACGGGATCCACGCCTCTCTCAAAACGGTAGGAAGAATCACTTGAAAGACCGAGCCGCTGGGAGGTTCTCCGTATCACTGCCGGAGAAAAATAGGCTGACTCCAGAAGAATGTTTTTGGTCTTTAGGGAAACCTCGGATTCAAGCCCTCCCATCACACCGGCTAGGGCAATGGGACGCGCTCCGTCCGTGATCAAAAGATCGCGGGTATTCAGCGGATAATCCGTGCCGTTAATAGCCCGAAGGCTCTCTTTTTCCCGGGCGCGCCGCACTAAAATTTTCTCCTGGGACAAGTGGTCCCAGTCAAAGGCATGCAGGGGCTGACCGAGTTCAAGAAGCACATAATTGGTCACGTCCACGATAAGGTTGATGGGTCTCATGCCCACGGCGTTTAGGCGCTTTTTTATAAAATCCGGGGACTCGCCGAATACCACATTTTCAAGGAGGCAGGCGCTGTAATAGGGGCAGTATTGGGTGTCTTGAATTTCGATGGGAAGGATTTTTTTTCTGTCCCTTACAAAAGCGGCTTTTCCTTTTTTCTCCAGGTTCTGCCATTCAGGATAAACAAGCTTTCCGCCTGAAACGGCCGCGATTTCACGCGCCACACCCACATGACTCAGCCAATCAGGCCGGTTGGAGGTGATTTCAATTTCCATGACTTTGTCTTTAAGTCCCAGGAAAGACTCCACCCCCTTCACCTCAAGGCCGGCGGAGGTCAATAGCCGGGCGGTTTCTTCCGCCCGCTGATTCAACGCGACATAATCTTTCAGCCAGTTAAAACTGATTTTCATGGCTAGTACCTCATGACACTTGAAATGATGGGTCTCAAATTTCAAGTGTCGCTATGTACAGTACCGCGTACCCCCTAAATTCAAATGTCTCGCGGTACAAGGTGTCACATCAAGCGAATTGTTTAAGGAAACGCAAATCATTTTCGTAAAAGAGCCGGATATCATTGATGCCATGCTTCAGCATGCAAATTCTTTCAACGCCCAGGCCGAAAGCAAAACCCTGAACTTTTTTGGGGTCATAACCGACCGCTTGAAAAACAGCCGGGTCCACGCTGCCCGCGCCCATCACCTCCAGCCACCCCTTTTGCCCGCACACACTGCACCCCTTGGCGCGGCAAATAAAACAGCTCACGTCCACCTCAACGCTCGGTTCCGTGAACGGAAAAAAATGCGGCCGAAAACGGATTTTTGAATCTTTTCCGAACAGCGCCCTCAGAAAAAGATGAATGACGCCTTTCAAGTCCGCGAAAGTGGTGCGGTCATCCACCATCAATCCTTCAATTTGGTGAAACATGAAAGAATGACTGGCATCCACGGTGTCCGGACGGTAAACGCGGCCCGGAGCAATAATTCTTAACGGCGGTTTACGCTTTTCCATCACGCGGATCTGCACCGTGGAAGTCTGACTGCGCAGCAAATTTCCGCCCTGAGTGAAAAAGGTGTCGAAGGAATCCCGGGATGGGTGATCGTCGGGAATGTTCAAAGCCGTGAAATTATAAAATTCTGTCTCGATTTCCCGGCCCGCGACCCACTCAAAATTAAGCGTCTCAAAAATGCGCGCAATTTCACGGATTGTGGCCGTGATCGGGTGGGTGACACCCCGCTCTCTCCGAACCCCGGGCAAAGTGAAATCCACGCCTTCTTTCTTGGCGCTGCCTTTCAGAGATTCCGCTTTTTGCCGGATGGCTTCTTCGATTTGACGCCTGAGCCGGTTGGCTCTTTCTCCGGCACTGCCCCTCTCCTCTTTATCAAGCGAGCCCAAAGAACTCAACACCAAAGACAGCCTGGCCTTACGGCCAAGGTACTCTATTCTCAGCGTTTCCAATTGAACGTTGTCAGAAACCTTTTCGATCCTGTGGCTCGACTGAGCTTCAAGCTCATCCAGAACGTTTTTTATAGCGTCTGATGAGAGGGTTTCGGAAGGATCTTTCATTTTGACGGGTTCTTGGCCAATTCAACCAGACGTTTGAACGCCTGCGGATCCTTAAGGGCAAGTTCCGCAAGAGATTTGCGGTCGAGACTCACTTTCCCTTTCTTGAGACCGGCGATAAAGCGCGAATAGGACATACCGTTTTCGCGGCAAGCGGCGTTGATGCGAATATTCCAGAGACTCCGGAACTCGCGTTTGCGCGCCTTACGGTCACGAAAAGCAAAGGCCATACCGCGTATAACGGTTTCCTTGGCTTGACGGTACAATTTCCTCCGGCCTTGAAAAAAACCTTTGGCTTTCTTTAATATTTTTTTCCGCCTGCGACGACTGGCGGGATTGTTTGTTGCGCGTGGCATTTACTTCTCCTTTTTTTATCCGTAGGGAAGGGATCTTTTGACCCGCTTCACGTCAGTCGCGTCGACTACTGTGGAACGGCGGAGACGGCGTTTTCTCGACGCGCTCTTATCGCCCAGCAAATGACGGCGGAATGACTTATGCATCAGCACCTTGCCCCCTGCGGAGATTTTAAAACGTTTCCTCACCGCTTTTTTCGTTTTCAGTTTAGGCATGCAGCACCTCTCAAATAAACGCTATTTTTGTTTCTTGGGGGAGAAAAGAAGGGTCATCACATTACCCTCAAGCCCCGCGTGCTTCTCGACAAGTCCAAACTCATCGAGATCCGTTACCATCCTCGCAATCACTTTTCTCCCCAAATCCACATGCGCCATTTCTCTTCCCCGGAATATCATGGTGAATTTGACTTTGTCGCCGCGGTTCAAAAAGCGTATCGCGTTTCTGAGCTTGGTCTGATAATCGTGCTCCTCGATTTTAAGGCTGATCTTGATTTCCTTAAGGTCGAAGACCTTCTGCTTCTTCTTGGCTTCCTTCTCTTTTTTCTCCAAGCTGTAAAGATACTTGCCAAAATCCATAATCCGGCAAACAGGCGGCACGGCCTCCGGCGCCAATTCCACCAGATCCAACCCCGCCTCTTCGGCCTTACGGAGCCCTTCTTCAGCGGTCACAATACCGACCTGCTCACCGTTGGGCCCGACCAGCCGGATTTCCCGGACACGGATTCTTTCGTTCACGCGAATTCTTCTATGATCCAGAATGTAAATCACCTCCTCGATTGAGTCTCATCTTGGACTCTTTTTATAAAGCCCTCAACATCGAGAGCGCCCAAATCCTTGCGCCCGCGCCCGCGGACAGCCAAGGTGCGGCTCTCAGCCTCACGGTCGCCGATCACGGCGACGTAAGGAATTTTCTGGGTTTCTGCTTCCCTGATTTTGTACCCGATTTTTTCCGGCCGGATATCCAATTCGCTCCTCAGTCCGGCTTTCAATAAACGGCCCTGAACTTCTTTGGCAAAGCCTTCCTGCTTTTCGGAGATGGTGGCGATTAAAACTTGAACCGGAGCAAGCCATAGCGGGAAAGCCCCGCCGTAATGCTCAATTAAAATCCCTAAAAAACGCTCCAATGAACCGTAAATCGCGCGATGAACCATCACGGGACGGTGACGGTTGCCATCCGAGCCGATGTATTCGAGCTCAAAACGCTCCGGCATGGAAAAATCCACCTGAATGGTGCCGCATTGCCAGGGTCTGCGCAAACTGTCAAAAATGACAAAATCGATTTTGGGCCCGTAAAATGCCCCTTCCCCCTCATGAATTTCATAAGGAATCGAAAAACTTTCCAGGGCGGATTTCAGCGCGGCAGTAGCCTGATTCCATATTTCATCCGAACCCATGGCTTTGGGCGGCCGGGTTGAAACCGCGACTGAATACTCATTGAAACCAAAAGCCTGATAAACATCTTTAGTCAATTCAATCAATGATTTGATTTCGCTTTCAAGCTGCTCCACCATGCAAAAATGATGCGCGTCATCCTGCGTGAATGAACGCACGCGCAAAAGACCGTGGGTCACCCCGGATTTTTCATAGCGGTGAACGCGTCCGAATTCCGCGATGCGCAGAGGCAGTTCCCTATACGAATGCTGCTGGGACCCGTAAATAAGCACGTGTCCCGGGCAATTCATGGGCTTCACGGCAAACTCACGTTCCTCCTGCTTGGTAAAATACATGGCCTCTTTAAAGTGCTCGTAATGCCCGCTTCTTTTCCACAATTCATCCGATAAAACCATGGGAGCCTGCACTTCACGGTAACCACCGCCCCGTAGTTTTTCGCGCATGAATTCGATCAGCGTGTTGTAAATAAAATAGCCCTTAGCATGAAAAAAAACCGACCCGGGCGATTCTTCATGAAAACTGAATAAATCCAGTTCCCTGCCCAACTTCCTGTGATCACGCTTTTTGGCCTCTTCCAAATTCCGTACATGTTCGTCCAATTCTTTCCGGGAAGCGAAAGCTGTGCCGTAAATCCGTTGAAGCATTTTATTCTGCTCACTGCCGCGCCAGTAAGCGCCCGCGATGCTAAGAAGCTTGACCGCCTTGACTTCACTGGATTTTTGGACATGCGGCCCGCGGCAAAGGTCAATGAATTCCCCGTCTTTGTAAATGGACACTTTGCTGTCCGGAATCCCCTGGATGATTTCGCATTTATAGCTTTCCCCCCGCTGGCGGAAAAAATCAACCGCCGCAGATTTATCCATCTCATCCCGTTCGAAAGCATACCCTGACGCTATAATTTCATTCATCACTTGTTCAATCTTCACTAAGTCTTCTTCCGTGAAATTCCTTTCCACTTCAAAGTCGTAGTAAAAACCGTCTTTGATGGCAGGCCCCATTCCCAGCTTAGCGTTCGGGAAAAGACGTTTCACGGCCTGCGCAAGAATATGCGCGGCGCTATGTCTCAAGCGGTCCAAATCACCGTGAACAAAATCTTCTTTTTTTGTATCAGCCATTGAACTCATTTGTTAAAGGCTGCGAGCGCTAACTAAACAACAGTTAGCACTGCATTTGCTCCCATTTCTTTTCATAATAAAGCAAATGGGCAATACAGGACTCGAACCTGTGACCCCTACCATGTCAAGGTAGTGCTCTAACCAACTGAGCTAATTGCCCCATTGATTTTTATAATGAAGATTAGCTCTGCCCTTGCTCCCATTTATTGTAATAATGAAAGCAAGGTGCTGAGCGAATCGCCCGAGACAAAAAAACTTCCTACTGCTTAACCGGGCTCCGGAAAAAGGCTTTTTAAATTTCTGCAAGTCTATAAGAGGGTTAATTTTAGATAAGGTGGACTGCTTTGTCAACATGACTTTTACAGGTTACCGGCCGGTAGCCCCAAGGCATAAGCTGCTAAAATGTCCCCGGCCTTTCCGAGGGCTTTGGCACGATGGGAAATTCTATTTTTGACCTCAGGTGCCAGTTCGGCAAACCTTTTACCAGATTGAGGATCGATAAAAACAGGATCATACCCAAAGCCCCAACCACCTTTTGCATCGCGTGCAATCAATCCGCGGTATTCTCCTCGCGATGTTCCGACCACGCGGCCATCGGGCGCCGCAATAGCAATCACGCATACAAACGCCGCGCCGCGTTTGTTATCGGGAACGTTGTCCAGAGCGTTAAGAAGCTTTTCGCAATTTTTCGCGTCGTCCTGATTCTTGCCGGCAAATCTTGCCGAATAAACTCCGGGCGCGCCATCCAAAGCGTCGACGCACAATCCGGAATCATCAGCCAGCGCGAGTTTGCCGCTCCAGAGGGCAATGGCCACCGCTTTCTTGACAGCATTTTCTTCAAAAGTACTGCCGTCTTCTATCACGTCCGGCGCTCCGGGCAAATCTGTAAGCGTCATCGCCTTAATGGAAGTGCCGGCCAAAATAGCCTGGAGTTCATCGACCTTTTTTTGATTACGGGAGGCGACAATCAGAGGGATCATCAAAAAGTGAGTTTGAGCAGTTTTTTCTGCATGCCGACAAGCTCCTGAATTCCCTTTTTGGAAAGCGCGAGCATGAGATCCAGATCTTTTTGAGTGAAGGGCTTGCCTTCCGCGGTGCCCTGCACCTCAATCAAATTCCCTTTGCCGGTCATCACCACATTCATATCAACCTCAGCGCGAGAGTCTTCCTCGTAACACAAATCGAGCAGGGGTTTTTCTCCCACGATACCCGCGCTCACGGCCGCGACATAATCTTTCAGAGGATTTTCAGTCAGAATCTCCCTCTGAATAAGTTTTTTAACCGCGTCCGCGAGAGCGATAAAACTGCCCGTGATGCTCGCGGTGCGGGTTCCGCCGTCACCCTGCACCACATCCGCGTCAACCCAAAAGGTCCTTTCGCCGACTTTCTCCAAATCAATAACGGCGCGCAGTGAACGGCCGATTAATCTCTGAATTTCATGCGTCCGGCCGCTCACCTTTCCGCGGCTTGACTCGCGGTCAATCCTTTCCTTGCAGGAGGCGGGCAGCATGCCGTATTCGGCGGTGAGCCACCCCTTTCCCTTGCCCCTGAGAAAAGGGGGAATTTTATCATCCACGGAAACGGAGCAAATCACGCGGGTGTAACCAAATTCAATCATGCACGAGCCCAGCGCGTTCTTCAAATAATCCCTTTTGATTTTAATCGGACGCAATGAATCTTCCGGACGGTCTTCTCTCATCATTTAACTCCCAAGACTTTGTGCAACCGCGGAATAATCCGGACATTTTCCAGCCATCCAAGCGCCGCGGACTGAAGTTCGGTTAATATGTCAAAAAGTCTATTATCAATATATTTCTCCCCGCCCACAGTGATGGGCTGCAGGACAAGCGGCGTGGCGGGGTTGATTTCATGAATCATTTGTACCGCTTTGAAAAATTCCTCCCTGCTGATTCCTGTAGAAACCACGATTTTCACGTGAAGTTCTTTGCCCTGAGACGCCTTAAGAAAAGCGCTGTGCTCCTCAAGACAATCTCTATCATGGGTCACGCTCGGAAGTTTCACGTCCATGGATATGGAGTCAACACAATCCAGCACTTCATCCAGGGCCTTCACCAAAAAACCGCTGGTTTCAAGATAAAATTTAAATCCTTCGGGACGCAGGGTTGAAGCCATTTGCCGGATAACGCCCGTGTACAGAAGCGGTTCCCCTCCGGTCAAACTTAGAAAAGAATGAGGGCCATGCTGTCTGTCCGCCGCCCGGATTTTTTCAAGCAAAGTCTCCATGTCCATTTCCACGGGTTCGTGTCCCATTTCATCGCAATAATGGCAGTGAAGATTGCAGGCCGGAAAACGAACGAAGAGATGTTTTTCTCCCAGCCGGGGACCTTCACCCTGCAGGGAAGAAAAGATTTCAGCAATTTCCACTTTTTTTTCTGACATATTCTGAATCATCGGGATACGCTCATGATTGGATCAGTCAAACCTGCCTCGCGGAATCCTTTTTCACGCAGCACGCAGGAGTCACAAACTCCGCACGGTGCCGCGCCTCCTTCGTAACAAGACCAAGTATGCTCAAACGGCACGCCTAAGGCATGCCCCCATTGTACTATTTCTCCCTTGGTTTTATGAAGAAGGGGCACTTCGACGCGAATCGCACGGCCTTCGGCGCCGGCCTTGGTCCCCTTTTTGAATAATTCCTCCACGGTTTGAAAATACTCCGGACGGCAATCCGGATAACCGCTGTAATCAAGTGCGTTAGCGCCGATAAAGACAGCGGCCGCGCCGAGCACTTCCGCCCAGGACAATGCAAAACTTAAAAAAATGGTATTACGGGCCGGGACATAAGTGGCCGGAATTCCAGAATTCATCTCTTTTTCGCTTCGTTTTTGCGGCAAACTCACGCCGCGGTCCAAAAGCGCGCTTCCCTTCCACGGCAAATCAATAGAAAGCTCTCTAAGCTCAATTTTGAAATGCGCCGCAAGCCACCGGGCGCACTCTGTTTCCTTCCCATGCCGTTGTCCGTACCGGATAGTCAGAGCATGCGGAGAATATCCGCCGGCACTGGCCGCGTACAGAGTGGTCGCTGAATCAAGGCCGCCCGATAAAAGGACAACCGCTTTTCTCCCCGCGCCAGTCGCGCGGGGCTGCTTGCTCTTCGGCGGCTCGTCAGCCGCTCGTTCAGGCTGCTTATTTTCCGGCATGGGTTAAGAAAGTTTTATTAATGGCTGAATGGGAACCACCCGGACATGTTTCAAACGACAGCCCAGGAATTGCTGGCCCACGTGCACAAAATTGCGGGGCATGTCGCTCACGTAAATTTTGAGCGTCCCCCGGCCTGGACGATCGGCAAGCAATTTAAGCTCCTCGAGTTTTTCCTGCAGATGATAAACCGCCGGGCCCGCGGAATCAACTAAAACCACGTGAGGGCCCACATAATCCTGAAGGGCGCGGCGAAGAATGGGGTAATGCGTGCAGCCGAGAATAAGCGTGTCTATTCTCTGTTTAACAATATCTTTCAAGTATTCGTGAATAACCTGGTCGGTGATTTTTCCGCTAATCCAGCCTTCTTCCACCAGCGGCACAAAAAGCGGGCAGGCTTGCGTGAATACTTTCACCTTGGGTTCAAGCTTGTGGAGCGCCTTTTCATACGCGCCGCTTTGAATCGTGGCTGGAGTGCCGATCACGCCTATTCTTTTGGTCAGCGAAAACCGGACGGCTTTTTTGGCGGCCGGACCGATCACGTCCGTGACGGGCAGAAAATATCTTTTTTTGAGGAGCGTCATGCTGGCGCTGGCCGAAGAATTGCAGGCCACGACCACGGCCTTGACGTTCTGACGCAGAAGAAATTCGGTATTTTCGCAGGAAAAACGGATGATTTGTTCTTTGGACTTTATGCCGTAAGGAAGGCGCGCCAAATCCCCGTAGTAGACAATATGCTCCTGGGGAAGCTGCTTCATCAATTCGCGAACCACCGTAAGACCGCCTAGGCCGGAATCAAATACGCCGATCGCCTGATCTTTACTTGGTGGTAAAACCCCGCGTTCTTTCATACTCGGCCTTGTAGGCCATAACCCCTTCCGCCATCAAACCTGCCATCTGATCCTGATAAGCCGCATCCGCCAACTGTCTTACTTCCTGACGGTTGGTCATAAATCCCGTTTCCACGAGCACCGCGGGTTTATCCGTCCACTTTAAAACAAAAAATTCTGCTCTTTTAATGCCCCGGTTCTTGGCCGAAGCATAACGCTTGAGCGATGAATTGATCGCCCGCGCAAGTTCAATGGATTCCTGCCGGTTTTCCGTGTTGATAATATCCCAAAGTGTGGCATCGCGGGAACGTTTATTTGGCAAATCCGGATTCAGCTCCACCTTTGTGCCGTAATCAATGACCATTTGATTGGCGCGCTCGTCATCGTCCACGGATTCGGAAAGATAATAAATTTCAGGACCCTGAACGCTCCTATCGGGCGCGGAATTGGCGTGAATGCTTATAAAAAGATCAGCGCCGGAATTATTCGCGATCCAGGCCCTTTCGGGAAGCGTCAGATAGGTGTCATCCGTCCGCGTCATCACGGTATCGATTCCAAGAGCCCGCAGTTTTTGCTCCAGCTTTTTTGCGATCTCAAGATTGATGTCCTTCTCTTTCAATCCGAAAAATCCGGGCGCGCCCAAATCCTTACCCCCGTGCCCCGCGTCAATCACCACCTTGTCCACCACAAACGCGCTTCCCGGATAAACCGCTCTGACTTCTTTCCAGATGTCTTCTTTTTTCTTCCACCACGGAAGCTCGGCCAATTCGCGCGGCAGCATCAAAACCCCGTTAAGCACCCGGGGCGGCACGGAAAGAGTCCGGATATTACCGTTGACGCTGATATTGCGGTCATCCGTCAGGAACGAAAGGTAATTCGAATTTTTGTAGAGGATATGCTTCTTGGTAAGCGCGTCCCACTCATAATTCATTTTGAGCAGATCGCAGACATCCATGAGAGCGACATATTCGACGGGACCTATGCGCTGGGTCACTTCATTCCATGCCCTCGGACCGGGTGTGGTCGTGCAGGAAGAAAAAGTGACCGCAATGGCCAATGCAAAAATGGGAGTAATGTATTTATCCATAGAAGAATAAGGCCGGCTGACCGAGCGGCCGACCGCCGCTTGACCAACCGGCCCTCATTGTATCGGCTAAAGCGCCGACAGCTTAACTGTTATCCTGAACTTTAAGCGGTTCAGACTTTAGTAACGTTCGTCGCCTGCTTGCCTTTCGGCCCCTCCACGACGTCGTACTGGACGAGTTCGCCTTCATTTAGGGTTTTGAAACCATCCGCTTTGACCGCCGAATAATGGACGAAAATGTCACCGCCACCTTCGGACTCAATAAACCCATAACCTTTTTGGTTGTTGAACCACTTCACTTTACCTTGTGCCACGTTACTTCCTCCTTCAATTGCTTCGGGCTCATGGAGTTTTGTTCCCCGCCCCTTTTTAAAAAAATTTTAACACGGGACATACCCAGCGCAAGCGAGCTAGTACAGCATTACGATTGAAATTGGGGTCCAATTTCAATCATGTACAGTACCGCGTACCCCTACATTCAAATGTTTCGCGGCACTAGGATGCCTTTTTTGCCTGCAGAAAAGTTTCCTCCGCGTGATAGGAACTGCGCACAAAAGGCCCAGAAAACACTTCTTTGAAACCCATTTCCCGGGCTTTGACCTCATACAATGAAAAAATCTCAGGCCGCACAAATTCCGCCACCGGAAGACGCCCTTCCTTAGGCTTTAGATATTGCCCTATGGTCACGATATCGCAGCTGTACGCGCGAAGTTCGCTAAGGACATGAAGCACCTCGTCCACTTTCTCGCCCAGTCCCACCATAAGGCCGCTTTTTGTAAGAATACCGGGGTGATGCGATTTCACCGTCCGTATAAGATTAAGGGACTGTTCATAAAGGGCTTGAGGTCTTACTCGTTTGTAAAGGCGAGGCACAGTCTCGAGATTATGATTGTAAATTTCAGGATGCGCCTCAGCCACACGCAGAATTGACGTGATTTTTCCCTCAAAGTCCGGGGTTAATACTTCCACGGTGGCTTGAGGGATTAATTTTTTAATGGCCAGGATGGTGAGATAAAAAATTTCCGCTCCTCCGTCTTCCAGGTCATCACGGTTGACCGAAGTCACCACTACATGACTTAACCCCATATCCAGACTGGCGTTAGCGACACGTTCGGGTTCCGTCATATCCAATTCCGTGGGATGTCCCTGGGGTACGCTGCAAAACGTGCAGTGGCGCGTACATACATTGCCTAGAATCAAAAAAGTGGTGGTACGGCCGGCAAAACATTCGGAACGGTTCGGACACTTCGCGGAATAGCAAATGGTGTTAAGTGAAAATCTTTGAAGTGCGGCGTCTGTCTGAAGAGTTGTTGCTTCAGGGATGGACTTCTTAAGCCAATCGGGAAAGCGGCGCATCAAAAAATAAAAACTCCGTCTTTCATACTGATGTGAATCTTAAAAACGAGTGCGATTTTAATCACGCGTGTGACAAAGTGTCAAGAAATATTTCGACCTTCGCATCATTTGCGAAGTCGCCCTAGAAGCCGAGCGTAGCGAGGCAATAGGGCTACCTTAAATATTTCTACTCGCCTCCCATATCACTTCGGAAAAAGTGGGGTGTGCGTGCATAGTGTTAACCAAATCTTCCCTCTTGGCTCCAAGACGAATGCCCAAAGAGATTTCCGCAATCAGGTCCGAGGCATTCTCCCCGATAATATGTCCGCCAAGAAGCTTGTCTGTCTTGCGGTCAAACACGAGTTTTGCTATCCCGTCCGTTTCCCTTTCCACATGGGATTTTCCCAGCGCGCCGAAAAGACAGCGCGATTCTTCCACCTCGTAGCCGGCCTTCTCCGCCTCTTCCTTGCTCAAACCCGCACTGGCCACTTCCGGATGGGTGAAAACCGTGTTGGGCCAACCGCGGTAATTCATAGCCCGGCGTTCCCTTCTCAAATTGTCCACCACGCAAATCGCTTCGGCTTGGGCCACATGAGCGAGCTGGGGCGATCCTATCACGTCGCCCACGGCGTAAACCCCGGCAACGGATGTCTCAAGAAACCCGTTGACCAGGATAGTCCCTTTATCCACGTTGATGTCTACGTTTTCAAGCCCGAGATTCTCCACATTCCTCCGCCGCCCCACGGAAATTAACATTTTATCGCAGGAAACCCTCTCCCCGCCGGTTAAAAGCAAGCTCAATACGGCACCATCACTGGAAAGCTTCTCCATCTTCTTTTCCGTGAAAACCTGAATGCCCCGGCGTTTGAACAAAACCTCCAACCTTTTGGCAATATCCTTGTCCGAAAGCGGCAAAATCTGCGGAAGCATTTCAACGATTGAAACTTTTGAGCCGAGCACGGCAAAAAGAGAGGCAAACTCGCATCCGATAACGCCGCCGCCGATAATAGCCAAATCCTTGGGAACTTCACGGAGAGTCAGCATGTCATCGGACGATAAAATATTGGTGTGATTAAAAGGAATGCCCGGCAATTCCTGAGGCCGCGAGCCCGTGGCAATCACAATCACTTGCCCTTCGATTTCTTCAGCGCCATTCTCCCCTTTTACGGTGAGCACATGAGGCCCTTTAAAAGACGCTTCGCCCTGCAGGATTTCCACGCCTTTTCTTTTGAGAGTCTGAATCAGCCCCTGGGTGAGTTCATTGACAATGACGTCTTTTTTTTCAGAAATCTTCCAGAGCTTGTGGGGAGTGTCAAGACGCACTTCAAGGCCGAATTGAACCGCGCGGGTGATTTTGTCGATGAGAGAGGCCGAGGCCAGCAAAGCTTTAGTTGGAATACAGCCGAGCTGAAGACAGACACCGCCGACTTTGCTTTTCTCTATCAAAAGAGCGCTAAAACCCAGGTCGCGGGCGCGCAAAGCACCCGTGTAGCCCGATGGACCGCCGCCTATAAAAACAATATCGTATTTTTTCATTTCAACAAAATCCCTGGAATCGAAATATCCGCCACCTTAACGCGGCCCGTAAAAACTTTTGCCTTACGGTTTAGAAATCCCTTTTTAGGCAGCCCGAGCGTGACGGTCAGGTCTGCGCGAACGCAAACGCCCATCACTTCACCCGTGTCCGCGTTCATCCCCGAAGGGATATCCACGGCCACTACGCGGCGCCGGGAAGCATTGATCCAAGCAACCACTGTGCTAAAAGGCTCAACCAGCGGCTTGGATAGGCCGGTGCCGAAAAGTGCGTCCACCACAACGCCGGCGCTTTTCAGAGTGGACTTAATGCTTTGGGCCGGCAATTTTACTGAACAGTCTATCAGGGAAACCTTCATCTTTTCAAGGATTCTAAAATTCACGAGCGGGTCGGGTTTCATTTCAGCAGGCCGCTGAAAATAAAAGACGACCGGTTTTAATCCCCGGTTCGCGAGGTGGCGCGCCGCGACAAAGCCATCGCCGCCGTTATTGCCTTTACCGGCAAAAATCACGGGATTGTTTCTTCCGGCCAGCCGGAAGGCCTCAAACGCGCAAGCGGCCCCCGCGTTTTCCATCAAAAGAAGCGAGGGGATGCCAAAGACGCGGATGGCCTTTTCATCGATTTGGCGCATTTCGGAAACTGTCACGTGTTTCACGGCTGGGTTAGCGGCTATCGGCCGCTTGTTCAGGCCGCCCCGAGCGATCGGCTTGGGGTTGAGGCAAAGGAATAACTTCCGCCCGGTAAGTTTCGTTAAAAACCTGTTTAAGCCGTACCTTCATACTTGAGCCTATCAGCGTACCATCCCCCTTGAAAACCACCTTTTTTTCCTGCCAGGTGCGGGCCAGCACTTCTTCCCGGCTTTTCTTGCTCATGTCTTCCACCATCACTTTAACCGTCCGGCCCAGCCAGGTTTCATTTTTACGCCGCGTGATTTCTTTCTGTAAATTCAGCAATTCATTGTTGCGCCTGTTTTTCTCCTCAAACGGCGTTGAGTCTTCCCAGCGGGCCGCCGCCGTGTGAGGCCGGGGCGAATATTTGAAAATAAAAGCCCCGTCAAATTGGATGTCAGCCAGCGCCTTTTTGGTGGCCTCATAATCCTGTTCGGTTTCGCCCGGGAATCCCACGATAATATCCGTGGTGATCGCGATATCAGGAATAAGCTCGCGCATGCGGTCGATTTTTTTGCGGTATTCAGCCAGCGTGTGATCACGCTTCATGCTCTCAAGAATAAAATCAGAGCCCGACTGCAGGGGCAAATGAAAACGCCTCGAAATTTTTTCCTCATCGCGTATAGCCTGAAACAATTCTTCATAAGCGTCTTGCGGATGCGATGTGGTGAAACCGATTTTCTCAATGCCAGGAACTTTCGAGACGGCCCTGAGAAGCGTGGCGAAATCGGCAGATCCGGCCATTGCGCCGACGCGCAATGGCGGCAAAGCAGTGGCTCCAGCCGAGCCACTGTCTTTGCCGTACGAATTCACATTCTGCCCCAGTAGCGTGACATGTTTAACGCCCATGCCGGCAAGCCGCCTCACCTCATCCGTCACCTCGCGGAGAGGCCTTGAAATTTCCCTGCCCCGCACATAAGGCACAATGCAAAAAGAGCAAACCTTGTCACAGCCCGTCATGATAGGAAGATAGGCATGAAACCTTCCTTCAAGACGCGGCATTTCAAAAAACTCATATCCGAAGCCG
>ASOC01000004.1 GCA_000405945.1 Candidatus Omnitrophus fodinae SCGC AAA011-A17 | reverse complement strand
CATTTCACTCCTCCTATTCTAACAAGGTGTAGCCGGCCTCGCGATGCTGCGTAAGATCGAGACCGATTTTTTCATCCTGCGCGGAAACACGCAAACCGAAAACGAGATCCACGGCTTTGAGCAAGTTTATTTAAAAGGAAAACAAACAGAAGTTTTGCATCTTTTGAAGGCTCCTGGTGCGAAGGATTACGAGCAGTGGCTGAAAGATCATGAAACCGAGTTGCCCAACGGGAGCGTGCTGGTTTCCGGAATAGGAAGCTATGTTCATTACGGCGCGCATTACGCGGGGTTTCGCTTGAAACAATTCACTTCTGGATTGAGCCCGCAGTGGAAAATGGTTAAGGAATATGAAATACAGTCGTATTTGCCCGTTCCTGAAAAAGCAAAGCTTTGGATTTGGACGGGTAATGGGGGATAACGGTCGTTTTTCGGGTTGACAATTGAAACCTTATTCCAGATAATAGGCCTTCAATTTCGTTGAATGCAAAAGGATTCTTTTTTTGCCTGACTCGGGTAGAGACGAAAACTATAAACTCTTAAGGCAATTGGGGATGCTCACTTTCATCCCCATGATTTTGGTAAGCAGTCCTCTCGCAGGTTTCCTCTTAGGCAAGTGGCTGGACCTTCGGTTCAAGACGGGACAGGGATTAATTTTCATTCTGGTGTTGCTGGGTTTTTTTGCCGGAGCAAGAGAATCGTATCGGATTATTCGAAAGGTGGGCAGTGAAAAATAGGACGGGTTTTTTAGCCGCGCTGTTTTTATTCTGTAACTGGGGCATGGCCCTGGCTTCGGAAGCTTCAGAAGGAGCTTCCATGCACCTCCCCAATTTCGTCAATATCCTTTATCATTATTTCCCGCACACGCGTTTTATCCAATTCCTCCACAACTGGGAAAATGTTATTTTTTCCCTGATCGCGGCCGTGATTCTGGCCGTCGCGTTTTCAATCGCCGGAAAGCGCGCGGCGCTTGTTCCCGGCGGACTGCAGAATTTCTGCGAAATGGCGGTCGAAAGCCTGGATAATTTCGTGACTGGAATACTGGGCGAGAGATGGCGCAAATTCACGCCTTTTGTGGGCACGGTCTTCCTTTATGTTTTTACCATGAATTTTATTGGCGTCATTCCTTTTCTAAAATCGCCGACTTCCTCGTTCGGGATCACGTTTCCTCTGGGGCTGGCGGTATTTTTTTACGTGCAGGCCACGGGCATACGGGAATTGGGGTTTTTCAAGTATCTCGACCATTTGGCAGGAGAACCCCGCACGGCCGTTGGTTTTATTCTGATTCCCCTCATGCTTTTTCTGCACGTGGTGGGAGAATTTGTGAAACCGCTGAGTCTATCCCTGCGGTTGTTCGGCAACATATGGGGAGAAGATGTTTTGATTGCGGTGTTCGTGGGTATGGGAAAAGGTGTCCCCATTCATTTCCCGTTTTTGTTACTCGCGACGCTGACGAGTTTTGTTCAGGCAACGGTCTTTTCATTGTTAACAACCATCTACATCTCCCTTATGCTTCCCCATGAGCATGAACACGCGGAGTCGCATGTTCATGACCAAGCGGGGCATGAGGCGGCTCACTAGTGCCGCGAGACATTTGAATTTACCGGCGCTTTTTGCATGCGCCTTTGCGCAAGCACTAATCATGGCGAACTTGAAGTTCGCCTATGATTATGTGCGCCAGTACTCATCGTGTCGGACTTGATGTCCGACTACGATGATGTAGGGGTACGCGGGTACTGCCTGCGGCTGCCATAGGCAGCACGCGGCACTGCTTCGCTGTGTACATAACGACACTTGAAATTGCAGACCCACAATTTCAAGTGTCATGAGGTACTAGTTTTACTGTCTGAGTTTCATAAAAGCACGTAACTTATTTTGTCGATGAGTATTCCATGAAAAACACTTTTCATGGAAAGGNGCCATCGATGGAATCGCTCTTTGATATTCGCAAGAAAGAACTGTTGACTCAATGTGAAGTTTCTCCAGAAATTTTCGATGATATAGTAAAGCGTGTTGAAAGATTTGTGACTCCTTATGCGTCTCATCTTCGGAGGACAGAACAAAGACAACACGCCCAAACCTACCTGGGAGGTTTGATGTCGGATTTGGAGAGAAAGAACAGCGAGTCGATAGCCTATCGTTATGATCAAGACCGCCAAGGATTGCAACATTTTATTGGCACCTCTTTGTGGGATCATCAGCCTTTGATTGAAGTTCTGGTGGGTCAAGTGGCCGCTGAAATTGGAGACCCCACAGGGGTGATTGTTTTTGATCCTTCGGGTTTCCCCAAACAGGGAAAAGATTCGGTAGGGGTAGCGCGGCAATGGATTGGTCGGCTGGGCAAGGTCGACAATGGACAAGTGGCGATCTACATGGGCTATGTGTCTGAAAAAGAACATGCCTTGGTAGATACACGCTTGTACCTTCCGCAGGAATGGACGAAAGATAAAAAACGCCGTAAACAATGCAGTGTTCCGAAAGGGGTTCGTTATCAGACCCGGCATGCATTGGCGCTTGAGATGCTTGAAGCGCATGGTTCTTCGTTGCCTCACGCTTGGATTACTGGAGACGATGAAATGGGGCATGTGACATGGTTTCGAGAGGCTTTGCGCGATCAAGGAGAGCATTATCTGCTTGCAGTACCTTCCAATACTACCGTCCGTGATTTGGAAGGGCCGCGGCCAGAGGCTTCTCATAGCGGGTCTGGCGCTCAGCCCAAGCGAAAATTCGAAAGGGTGCGGGATTGGGCACAAAGACTTCCGAAACAAGCTTGGAGCGAGATCACCGTACGGCATGGTGAAAAAGGGCCACTGAAACTGAAGATGGCCAAATGCCGTGTCGCAACCAAAACAGAAAGACAATGCGTCAGTACGAAGGAAGAACTTTTGGTAGTAACCCAGAGACAAGAGGAAGATGGAACTTGGAGGCACGATTACTTTCTTTCGAATGCGCCTGCCGAGACTTCTCTTGCAGAATTGGGGCGAGTTGTGAAAGCAGAACATAGAATTGAGGATTCGCTGAAGCGCGCTAAAAGTGAAGCCGGGCTTGGTGATTATGAGGTGCGTACTTGGACGGGTTGGCATCATCATCAAACGCTTTCCTTGATGGCGATTTGGTTCCTGACCCAAGAGGCGCTCCGAGGTAAACCCTTGACGCCAGCGATCACGGTCCCTCAGATTCGCGAGGGCATAGCAATGAGCCTGCACAAAATTTGTGATTGTGCGGATCCTGCTCGGATTGCTCGCGACCGAACAAGAAGGCTTGAACGCAATGAATTGGCTCGATTCTATCACTGGAAAAAACATAACTTATTGGCCCCTTTACGGATCGTACAATGATTCATAACTCAGACAGTAAAACTAGGAGGATTTTATGGATTTCAGATCGATTCTGTCACTTGCACTTCCTTTGTCACTTGCCATCGCGGCGTTTGCTTCTGCCATGGCCCTGGGGCGCGCGGTAGCGGCTGCTATGGATGCGACCGCCAGACAGCCTGAGGCGGCCAACAAGATTCTGGTCAACATGGTGACTGGCTGCGCGTTCATCGAAGCGCTCACGATTTACGCTCTGGTGTTCGCGTTTCTCATCAGCGGCAAAATTTAATAAGCGGGAGAGAGAGTCATGAATGACTCAATAGTCCGCGAAATCATTGCCCAGCTGCTTGGCTTTGCGCTATTTTTCTGGATACTCAAAACCTTTGCCTGGAAGCCGATTTTAAAGCTTCTCGATGACCGCAGAAGCCGTATCCAGAACGGTCTGCGCGATATTGAAAACGGCCGGAAGGAAATTTCAAACCTTCAAAAGGATTATGAGGGCCGCTTGACCAAAATCGAGGACGAGGCCCGGGTAAAAATCCAGGAGGCTGTTTCGGAAGGCAAAAAAATCGCGCAGGAAATTTGTGAGAAAGCGCGCGAGGATGCCAACCAGATTCTGGCCAAAGCGAAGGAAAATATCGATCTTGAAATTTTCAAAGCCCAGCTTGATTTGCGCATGAAAATCGTGGATTTAGCCCTGGGTGCGGCCGAGCACGTGATTAAGCGGGAAATGAACGAATCCAGCCAGCGCGAAGCGGTTAAGGATTTTATCGAGGAGCTCAGCGGGGAAAGAAAACCATGACCAAGGATTACAAGGCCGCTTACCGGTATGCCCGGTCCTTTTTCCTCATCATGAAGGCCAAGGCCCGCGAAGCCCAAGGTCATACGGAACTCGACCGCGTTCTGGCTTTTTCCGGTTCTCATCCCGAATTCTCGCGTCTTCTTCTTGCCGCCAATCTGGCCTACGATGAAAAGTTTGAGATCATCAAGAATCTTTTTTCAAGCGGGGAGAATAAGTTGTCGGCCGACACCAGCAATTTCATCAAATTGCTGGTGGAGAAAGGCCGTTTTAACCTTTTTGAGAAAATCGCGGAATCCTACCGCCGGTATTTTGATGTGGACCGGGGTTTGGAAGAAGTGACCGCGGTTGTTCCTTTTGCCCTGAGCGGGGATGCGGAAAGCCGGCTTGTGGCGGCTCTTGAAAAAAAACTTGGTAAAAAAATTTTACTTTCAACCAGAATTGACCGGAGTATTTGGGGGGGGATGATTGTCCAAACCCACAGCCAGGTGATTGACGGAAGTTTCCAGGGGAAACTCAGAGGGCTGAGGCAGCAACTGCTTTCTGCCGGCCGCGAGAATTGAGGCGAGTGAAACGAAGGAGAAAAGAATGCTTCGACCAGAAGAAGTGACGTCAGCGATTCAGCGCGAAATTGAGAAATACGAGAGCAAGCTCAAAATGGAGTCCGTGGGGTATGTACTCCAGGTGGGGGACGGTATTTCACGTGTTTACGGGCTGGATGATGTGATGGCCAATGAAATGGTGGAGTTCCCAGACCAAACCAAGGGCGTGGCCTTTAATCTGGAAGAAGACAATGTGGGCGTGATCATTCTCGGTTCGGATGAGCACATCAAGGAAGGCGACGTGGTCAAGCGCACCGGGAAAATCATCCAGGTCCCTGTGGGCGATGCCCTGATCGGGCGCGTGGTGAATCCTCTGGGACAGCCTTTGGACGGCAAGGGACCCATTGCCACGACCCAATTCAGGCCCATTGAACAGGTCCCGCCCAACGTTATCGGAAGACAACCCGTCAAAGAACCGCTCCAGACGGGTATCAAAGCTATTGATTCCATGATTCCCATCGGCAGAGGTCAGCGCGAATTGATTATCGGCGACCGGCAAACCGGAAAGACCTCGATTATCATGGACACCATCATCAATCAAAAGGACACCGGTGTTATTTGCGTGTACGTGGCGATTGGCCAGCGACTGGCGAGCGTCGTGGCTTTTGTCAAGACGCTTGAGAAATACGGAGCCATGGATTATTCCATTGTGGTGGCCGCCTCGTCTGAATATCCGGCGCCGCTTCAGTACCTGGCGCCTTACGCGGGCTGCGCCATGGCCGAAGAATACCTTTATAACGGGAAGCATGCTTTGATTGCCTATGATGATTTGTCCAAACACGCCCAGGCTTACCGCCAGCTTTCCCTTTTGCTGCAAAGGCCTCCGGGTCGTGAAGCGTATCCGGGCGATGTTTTTTATCTGCACTCCCGTTTGCTTGAGCGCGCGGCCAAATTAAGAGACGATATGGGCGCTGGTTCTCTGACCGCGCTCCCTGTGATTGAGACCCAGGCCGGCGACGTGTCCGCTTACATCCCGACCAACGTGATTTCTATCACGGACGGACAGATTTATCTGGAAGGCGACCTTTTTTATTCCGGCGTGCGGCCGGCCATTAACGTCGGCCTTTCCGTATCCCGCGTGGGAGGCAATGCGCAAACCAAGGCCATGAAACAGGTGGCCGGCATGCTTCGCCTTTCGCTCGCGCAATACCGCGAATTAGCGGCCTTTGCCCAGCTTTCCACGGATTTGGACAAGGCCACGCAATTTCAGCTCACCCGCGGCGAACGCATGGTGGAGATTCTTAAACAGGATCTTTTCCAGCCCATGCCTCTGGCCCAGCAGGTGGTCGCGATTTATCTGGCCAACCAGGGATACCTGGATGATGTTCCTCTCGCGAAGGTGAAACTTTTCGAGAAAGAATTTCTCAGCTACGTCGAGAAAAAGTATCCGGACCTTGAGCATGAAATCGCCAAGCAGAAACAGCTTACCGACGATTTGAAGAAGAAAATCGATCAGGCGGCTCAGGCTTTCAAGTCGGCTTTTCAAGGTAAAGCATAAAGCAGGAGACAGCGTGGCTTCTCTCAGGCAAATACGCCGCAGGATTCGGAGCGTGGAGAATACCAAGAAAATCACGCGCGCCATGGAAATGGTGGCGGCCTCAAAACTGCGCCGGTTTGAAGATCTTTTAACCAAGGCGCGCGAATCAGCTTATTTTCTTGAAAGGCTCCTGAAAAATCTCCTGAAGGATGTGGCCGATTATAAGCATCCTTTGTTTGAAGCAAAAGGCGGCGCTGGAAAGATCGTTTTGGTGGTGGTGACATCGGACACCGGATTGTGCGGCACCTATAACTCCAACCTTCTGCACGCGGCCAACGCATTTTTGAAGGAGAAGGCGGACAGGCAGGCGGAAGGCCAGTGCCTGCAGGATAAAGCCGCGGAAGGCGGCCGGAGCAAGCAGGGACAGGTCGAGATTATCACGGTCGGAAAAACCGGATTGAATTATTTCCGGCGCATAGGACAAAGAACCGGGCTTGCATTCAATGAAATCCGGCTTTCGAATTTTGAAGCCACGGTGCAAGAAATCACGGAGCATCTTACGCAGGGATTTCTCGGCTGCCGATCCGGACAGGCCGCGGGCGGCGGCTTGACTGAATCGGCACAGGCGATTGGCCAGTACCGATCCGGACAGGCCGCGGGCGGCGGCTTGACTGAATCGGCACGAGCGGGTGGCTCGCAGTTTGACCAAGTTTATCTTTTGTACACGCAATATGTCTCAAAATCGAATTATAAACCCCGGGTGGAAAAGTTTCTCAACCTTGAAAAGACCGCGGATGAGGCGGGAGAACGGGTGGGCTATATCTTAGAGCCCAGCGCGGAGAGGATTTTTGACGAGCTTTTGCCCAGATTTCTTCTGACCAAAGTGCGGACCGTGCTGCTTGAGGCTTTTCTATCCGAGCAGCTTTCCAGGATGGTGGCCATGCGGCAGGCCACGGACAACGCGGTGGAAATGATTGAAGACCTTACTTTGTTGAGAAATAAACTCAGGCAGGCGTCGATCACCAAAGAACTGATCGAAGTGGTTTCGGGCGCCAAAGCCGCGAAGAAATAAAATAATGATACCCTAATGGTGCAAATAACGCACCCTTAGGGTGAACCCTCCTTGAAAGACGAGGAGGCTTCAGAAAGGACATATTATGGCATACGGAACTATCGTTCAAGTCATCGGACCAACAGTGGATATTCGTTTTGCGCCCGAGGAACTGCCCTCTCTTCAAAACGCCATTTTAATCGAAGACAAGGAGAAAAACTCCAAGCTTATCCTGGAAGTGGCCCAGCATATCGGGGACAACACTGTGCGCTGCGTGGCCATGGCTTCCACGGACGGGCTTATGCGCGGCATGAAGGCCAAGGACCTTGGCGAGCCCATTAGCGTGCCCGTGGGCGAGCAGACACTGGGAAGAATTTTTAACCTTTTGGGCGAACCCATTGATGAAAAGGGAAAGGTGCCAAACCCTGAGAAGCGCTATCCCATTCACCGGCCTGCGCCGAAATATGAAGACTTGCTGCCGGTTTCTAATATTCTTGAAACCGGAATCAAGGTGTTGGATCTTCTCGCACCCTATTCCAAGGGCGGCAAAGTCGGACTTTTCGGCGGTGCAGGCGTGGGCAAAACCGTTATCGTGATGGAGCTTATTCACAATATCGCGACAGAGCACGGCGGCGTGTCGGTGTTCTGCGGCGTGGGGGAGAGAACCCGCGAAGGGAATGACTTGTGGCTTGAACTCAACGAATCGGGCGTGATCAAGAAAACCGCGCTGGTGTTCGGCCAGATGAATGAACCGCCCGGCGCGCGTTTGCGTGTCGGACTCACGGGACTGGCCATGGCCGAATATTTTCGCGATGAGGCGCATCAGGATGTGCTTCTTTTCGTGGACAATATTTTCCGTTTTGTGCAGGCGGGTTCCGAGGTTTCCGCGCTTTTGGGAAGAATGCCTTCCGCCGTGGGCTATCAGCCCAATCTGGCCACGGAAATGGCCCAGCTTCAGGAAAGAATCGCATCCACCAAGCAGGGATCCATCACCTCCGTGCAGGCCATTTACGTGCCGGCCGATGACTTGACCGACCCGGCCCCGGCAACCACCTTTTCGCACCTTGACGCGATCACGGTGCTTTCGCGTCAAATCGCGGAACTCGGCATTTACCCGGCCGTGGATCCGCTGGAATCCAATTCGCGTATGCTGGATCCCCGCATCGTGGGCGAGGAGCATTACAATGTGGCCCTCCGGGTGCAGAAAATTTTGCAGCGTTACAAAGACCTCCGGGATATTATCGCGATTCTTGGCATGAACGAGCTTTCGCCCGAAGACCGCGCCATTGTCATGCGCGCCCGTAAAATCGAAAGATTTCTTTCGCAGCCTTTTTCCGTGGCCGAAACCTTCACGGGCCGGAAAGGCAAATACGTGAAGCTGGAGGATACGATTCGCGGGTTCAAGGCTCTTGTGGCCGGTGAGCTCGATCATATCCCCGAGCAGGCCTTCTATATGATGGGCACTCTCTCGGACGTGCTTGAGAATTCTGAAAAACTGGAAATACCCAAGGCATGAACGGGAAATCCTATTCGCTTAAAGTCATCACCACCGAAAAAGTGTTTTACGAAGGGAATGTGGTGTCGGCCGTTATTCCCGGCGAGGTGGGCTATCTCGGCGTGCTTGCCAATCACGCCCCGTTGGTCACGACCTGCGTTCCGGGAGAACTTTATTTCAGGGACGCTCAGGGCATGGAATATCGCTATAAGGCGGGAAAGGGGTTTCTTGAAATCCTCGGCAATCATGTCACTTTTTTGACGGATAAGGTTTTGGGTTCAAAAGAAATCAATGAATGAAGCGTTTTTTTTCTATCTTTTTTCCGGATTAACACTGCTTGCCGCTCTTTACGTCGTTTTTACCAAAAATCCGACGTATGCCGTCCTGTCGCTTGTGGCCGCCATGTTTTCGCTCGCCATCCTGTTTGTTCTTCTGCACGCTTATTTTATCGCCGTCGTCCATGTTCTCGTTTACGCGGGAGCCATTCTCGTCCTGTTCCTTTTTGTGGTCATGCTGCTCGGAGTGGGGAGGGAAGAGCCTGCCAGCAAGTCACAGCGTTTGTACCGTATTTTCGGGGGATTTGTGGTGGTTGGATTTCTCTTGGAAATAGGGCTTATTATCAAGGCGGTTTCAAGTAGCGCGCAAGAATCCCCAACGATTTTGGCCGGCACCATTGAGGCGGTGGGCAAACTTCTTTTCACTGAATATTTTCTGCCTTTCGAAATCACCTCGGTTCTTCTTTTGGTTGGTATTGTCGGCGCCGTTGTTTTGAGCAGGAGGGAGCAAATGCCGGCGGAAGGCCAGTACCTGCCCGGTAAAGCCGCGGAAGGCGGCCGGAGCAAGCAGGTGTGATTACTCTTAACCATTACCTCATTTTATCCGGATGCCTTTTCGCCATCGGCATGTACGGCATCATCACGCGCCGAAACGCCCTTCTCATTCTTTTGTCCGTTGAACTTTTATTCAACGCGGCCAACCTTTCTTTTGTGGCCTATGCCCGGTACCTGGGCGATTTAACCGGACAGGTTTTTGTTTTTTTTACCATGGTGGTGGCGGCCTGCGAAGTCGCCATAGGTTTGGCTGTGGCCATTCTTCTTTTCCGGACCCGCGAAACCCTGAACACCGACGAAATCAACACGCTTAAATGGTAGAGGAGTGACGATGCTTGCGCTGGGCTGGCTGATTCTTTTCTTACCCTTGATGGCTTGCCTTGTCATTGCCGGAACAACTCTCAAACATGAGAAAATAAGCGCATGGATTGCCTGCGGCGCGTTGTCCCTTTCTTTTATTTTTTCCATCATCCTTTTCGCCGTTCTGGCCGCGCAGGGGTTTCCCACGCTTCAGTCCACGGTGACGATTCTTCCGCTGGAACATTTACGGCTTGAATTCGGTGTTTTGATTGATCGTTTGTCCCTGATCATGCTTCTGGTGGTGACCGGCATAGGCAGCGGCATTTTCTTTTATTCCATGGGGTATATGAAAGAGGATAAGGGTTATTCCCGCTATTTTGCCTCGCTTTCCTTGTTTGCTTTTTCCATGCTGGGCATTGTGGTGTCCACCAATTTTTTCCAAACCTTTATTTTTTGGGAATTGGTGGGCGTGTCCTCTTATCTTCTCATAGGCCATTGGTACCAGAAAGATGAGGCCGCGGACGCGGGCAAAAAAGCTTTCATAACCACCCGCGTGGGGGATGTGGGTTTTCTAATAGGCATTCTTTTTCTTAGTTCTCTTTCGGCAACGCTGGGCAAACAAACCCTTGATTTTCAGGCCTTGAGTGAGCTCTTGGGGCATCCTGCCGGCCATGAATTTATACTGACCGCGATTTGCCTGCTTGTTTTTTGCGGGGTTCTCGGCAAGTCGGCGCAATTTCCTTTGCATGTGTGGCTTCCGGACGCCATGGAAGGCCCGACACCGGTGAGCGCGCTTATCCATGCCGCCACCATGGTGGCGGCCGGCGTTTATCTTTTGGCGCGTGTTTATTTTCTTTTCATTCTTTCGCCAACGGCTCTTTCGGTGATAGCGGGGATAGGCGCTTTCACGGCCTTGATAGCCGCCACCATGGCCCTGGTGCAGCCGGATATCAAGAAAATCCTGGCCTACTCCACTTTGAGCCAGCTGGGCTATATGGTGATGGCTGCAGGGTTGGGCAGCTCAAGCGCGGCCATGTATCATCTTGTGACCCACGCTTTTTTCAAGGCACTTCTATTTTTGGGCGCGGGCAGCGTGATTCACGCGTTGCACACCCAGAATATTTTGGAAATGGGCGGCCTATTCAGGAAAATGCCGGTGACGGCTTGGACTTTTCTGATCGGATTCCTCGCGCTGGCCGGCGTGTATCCCTTGAGCGGTTTCTGGAGCAAAGATGAGATTTTGACTTTGGCTTTTACGGTCAACCGTCCTTTGTTCTGGATAGGGGCAGGCACGGCGTTTCTCACGGCTTTTTACATGGGACGCCTCTTTTTCACGGTTTTTTTGAGCGAGCCTAAGTGGAAAAAAGAGCCGCATGAAAGCCCGCGCGTGATGACGACGCCTCTTTTACTGCTCGCTTTTTTCGCGGCAACGGGCGGTTTTTTCGGGCTGGGAACCTTTCTCCATTCGCATTATGACCAGGCCATTGCCTGGAATTTTTCCGTGGTCGCGGGGTCACTCACCCTGTCACTCGTGGCGATTCTGCTTTCCTATCTGATTTACGCCCTGGACATCCCGCTGCTAAAACCTTTTGAGAAACCGTTTTCCCCGGTGGCCGGGCTGCTGATAAAAAAATATTACATGGATGATTTGTACGACGTGCTGGTGAAATATGTTCAGCAAAATTTTGCGGGCCTGTGCGATCTTTTTGAGCGCGTGGTGGTGGTGAAGGGAATGGTGAACGGCACCGCGCAGCTGACCGGATGGGCCGGAGACAGACTGCGGTGTTTGCAAACCGGGAAGGTCCAGTTTTACGCTTTCGCGTTTTCCGCGGGCGTCACTCTGATAACTTTGTTCTGGATTGTGCTGCGATGAGAGAAAACAATGGCGGGTCCTGTTCCCTCTGCTACCCGCTGAAATATCGCCAGGGGAGTCTACCACTTGATACAGTTCTCCGCCTGAGGGTTCCTTTCCGCGAACGCTCATCCGAGCCAACCGCTCGGATTCGCTCGGCGATTCGGCCTGCGCTTAGGGTCTGCTCGGCCGAATCAACGTCGCTTCAAGGAACCCCAGGCTCCGAAGTTCCCGAAGGCCAGCTGTCACTTGAACTGTTAGGAGAAAGATGATCGCCTTATTGGTTCTGATTCCTTTGGCAAGCGCTTTGGCAGTCCTTTTGATGCCGCAAGAGCGGCAGGAAGAAATACGGAAAATCACTTTTTTCTCCTGCCTAGCCACATTCTTTATCTCGGTTTTTGTTTTCCTGTCCTACAGCGCGGCCAGTGGCGGGGTTCAATTCGAAATCAGCCGTCCCTGGGTGGAATCGCTCGGTATCCGTTATCACGCGGGTGTGGACGGCATCAGCGCGGTGATGATTCTCCTGCACGGTCTGGTTTCTTTTTCCGGGGCCATGGTTTCCCGTTCCATCAAGGAAAGGGTGAAGGAATATTCCATTTTCTTTTTGATTCTGGTCGCGAGCATTTTCGGCGTTTTCACCTCTCTGGATATGTTTTTCCTTTATTTCTTTTATGAAATGGCGGTGATTCCCATGTACCCCCTGATCGGCGTGTGGGGGAGCAAGAACAAGGAATACGCGACCATGAAGTTGACGCTTTTTATCACCGGAGGGGCTGTCCTTTCTCTGGTTGGTATTCTCACGCTTTATCAGGCGGCGGGGCTGCAGTCTTTTGACCTTATCGCGTTACAGGAGCATTTCGCGGCGTCTCCGCTTCCGGCCGCGACTCAGCAATGGCTGGCCGCACTTCTTATTTTTGGATTCGGAGTCATTGCCTCGCTTTGGCCCACGCATAGCTGGTCGCCCATCGGTTACGCGGCCGCTCCGTCGGCTGTCAGCATGCTGCACGCGGGCGTGCTGAAAAAACTGGGGCCCTATCTTATGATCCGCCTGGCCTTGACCCTGGTGCCGGAAGGCACGAAATTCTGGATGCCCATTGTGGCGGGCTTGAGTGTGGTGAATATTCTTTACGCAGGCTACTGCGCCATGGTGCAAAAAGACCTGAAGTTCATTATCGGTTTTTCCAGTGTGAGCCACATGGGGTACGTTCTTTTAGGCCTGGCCTGCCTGAACCAAACTGGAGTGAGCGGGGCCGTGCTCCTCATGTTCTCCCACGGTGTCATGGCCGCTTCGGCCTTTGCCCTGATCGGTTTCATTTATGACCAAACGCACACGCGTATGGTGGATGAACTGGGAGGCGGTTTGGGAAACAGAATTCCTTTTGTCGCGGTTTGTTTTGTGATGACCGCTATGGCTTCCAGCGGCCTGCCTGGCTTCTCGAATTTTATCGCGGAAATCATGATTTTTTTCGGCGCGTGGCAAAAATACCCGTGGCCCACGTTGGCCGCGGTTTTCGGAATTCTGGTCACGGCCGTTTATCTTCTCCGGCTGGTCAAAAATGTGTTTTACGGAAAGGAAAAAGTTTCTTGGCCCGCCCTGAAAGACGCCCAAGGCCTGGCCCAGAAAACGCCTTTTGTTTTGCTGTTGGCCGCGCTTCTCGTATTCGGATTTTTCCCCAACCTGCTGGTCCGCAATATCGATGCCGGCGTGAAACATTTGATCGCAAAAAATCCTTCTATCTTTGAGGTGACGCCGTGAATTTGGCAGGGTTTTGTTCGCTTTTGCCCGAAGCCTTGGTGATCGCGCTGATGTTTGTTGTGTTTGCCGCGGATCTTTTCCTGCCGTCCATCAAGAAGCGGCTGGGGGGCTTGACCGCATGGGGGCTTACCGCGATTCTTGCCTGTTTATTATGGCAGGGGTTCTTGGCCGGAGGCCAAAAATTCGGAGAAACTTTTCAGGGCACATTTCTTTGTGATCCCATGGCGCTGTTTTTTAAGGCGCTTTTTATTTTAACGGGCATTATCGTGGTTATTTTGGCCCGGGAATTTCTTAAGAAAGCGGACAAGAATCCTGGTGAATTTTACCTTTTGATATTAAGCGCTCTTCTCGGTATGCTGTTTCTGGCTTCGGCCAATGATTTTATCCTCCTTTTTGTTTCCGTGGAGCTTGTGACGGTTTCGTTTTATGTGATGACCGCGTATCTCAAAACCGACCAGCGCTCGGTGGAGGCTGGGATCAAGTATCTCATCCTGGGCGCGCTGTCATCCGGCATGATGCTTTACGGTATCAGTTTTATTTACGGCCACACGGGGAGCACGCATTTTGACGCGGTTCGGGGCGCCCTCTTCGGGATGACTTCCGCGCCGCCTCTTTTGCTTCTCGGCATTTTGCTGCTGATAGCGGGCTTAGGGTTTAAAGCCGGAGCTGTCCCTTTTCAACTTTGGATTCCGGATGTTTACGAAGGAGCGCCTATCCCTGTCACGGCTTTTCTTTCCGTGGGTTCTAAAATGGCGGGATTTGCCGCGCTTTTAAGAATTTGTGTTTCAGTGATAGCGCCTTTTGATAAAAAATGGGCTTTGCTCATGGCCGTGATCGCGGCCATGACTTTGGTTTACGGAAATCTCGGCGCCATTCCTCAGAAAAACATCAAACGGTTTTTCGGTTATTCAGGCATAGGGCATGCGGGCTATCTTTTGACGGCTATCGCGGCCGGTGGTTTCTCTGGCGCGCGCGGCGTTCTTTTCTATCTTTTGTCCTATGCCGTGACCATGCTTGCGGCGTTTCTGGTGGTGGTGTACTGCTCCGTTCATTTGGAATCCGATGATATGAGCGCCTATGACGGTCTGTCCCGGCGGTCGCCGCTTTTGGCCGGGGCCCTTTTCCTTTCGCTTCTTTCGCTCGCGGGCGTGCCGCCTTTGTCCGGATTCTTCGCCAAATTTCTGGTTCTCTCAAGCGCGGTGGAAAAAGGCCTGATTTGGCTGGCTGTGCTTGGCGCGTTGAATGTCGTGATTTCCCTTTATTATTACCTCACGCTGGTAAAACGAATGTATATTCACCCTCCTGCCGGCGGCGTTATTGCAGTGCCCCTGTCTTTTCAAATTCCTCTTTATCTCTTAATGCTCGGCATTGTCGGAATCGGCGTGGTCCAAGGCCCCTTTGTGCGTTTGGCCGCTTCTGCCGTTTCCGGATTCTTTTAACCCGGAGGAGGAGGTTATTATGCGTGGAATGCGTTCGGCGATTTTTATCGACGGAGGATATTTTGACTGGATTATCAGGGATGAGCTGAGTTTCGCCCGCGTGGATTATCAAAAGTTTTCTCAAACATTGGCGGCAGGCAATGAGATTTTGCGGACCTATTATTATCATTGCGAGCCTTATCAGAGCAATCCGCCCACGCCTGAAGAGCTTTTAAAATTATCGAAAATGCAGTCGTTTCTCCATTATCTGGCGCAGCTGCCGCGCTATGAGGTGCGGTTGGGCAAACTGGCTTTTCAGGGCCGCAACGCGGAGGACGGCAAACCCATTGTGTCGCAGAAGCGGGTGGACATCCTGCTAGGCGTGGATTTGGTCCTTTTGGCCGCCAAACAAATGATCACGCACGCGGTCATTGTCGCGGGCGACAGTGATTTTCTTCCGGCCATTGAAATCGCGCGCAACGAAGGCGTGCTCGTGCATCTTTATCACGGTGTGCAAAATGCCCCCCACCGCGACCTTTGGGAAAAATGCGATGAACGCACGCCCGTCACGGCAGACTTCATTAGAAGCTGTTCCAATCCTTTCGGAGGATGAAGCAGGATCCCCGCGGTTTAACTCAGCGTAAAGGATTTGGCGGCGTCCGAATTGCTTTGTTTGAAAGCCGCATGGCCGTTCCTATGTCCGAAAGCATAAACCGCCACGGCGGGGAAGTGATCAGCGCGCCTTCCGTGCAGGAAATTCCACTGGAGAAGAATCCCGAAGTTTTTAATTTCGCGGCGCGGCTATTTAGCGGTCAAATTGACATGATGATTTTCATGACCGGCGTGGGCACGCGCATGCTGATGAAAATTCTTTCCACAAAATATCCGCTGGAAAAAATTGTGAAGGCGTTTCAGTCGATCACGCTGGTGGCGCGCGGCCCCAAGCCCATGAACGTGCTTTATAAATACGGGTTTCAAGGTGTGGTTGCGGTGTCCGAACCCAACACCTGGCATGAAATCCTCGAGTCCCTGGACACGAATGAAAGAGGGGTTTCGATTCATGACCGTACCGTGGCCATTCAGGAATACGGCGTTCCCAACGATCTTTTTATTCGCGCCCTTAAAAAAAGGGGCGCGTGCGTGGTGCAGGTGCCGGTCTACCGCTGGGCGCTGCCAGATGACACGGGGCCTCTGCAAAACACTATACGGGAAATGGCGGCAGGGAAAGTGCAAATGGCCGTTTTTACCAGCGCCGTCCAAATCCGCCATGTTTTCAGGGTGGCCTCGGAGATGGGCCTGGAATCTAATCTGAGGGCTGCGTTTAAAAAAATCGTGGTCTGCTCCATCGGCCCGACTTCAAGCCAGGCCATTCAGGAAGCGGGTGTGGGCGTGGATTTTGAGCCCAGCCATCCCAAAATGGGATCTTTGATTTCAGAAATGGCGGCTGAGGCCGCGGAGCTCATTCTGTCCAAGACTCAAAAGTCATCTGTGATTTTCAGAAAACCTGAAACCAAGGATAATCCGTTGGCGCGAAAAGATTCCCTCTTTTTGAAAGCCTGCCGCCGTGAACCGGTTTCCGCGACTCCGGTATGGCTCATGCGCCAGGCCGGGCGGTACATGAAAGAGTACCGGCAACTCAGAAGCCGTGTGTCTTTTCTTGAGCTTTGCAAGAATCCGGAGCTCGCGGCTGAAGTCACGGTCATGGCAGTTGAGAAAATCAAAGCGGACGCGGCCATTATTTTTTCCGACCTTCTTTTGATTGTCGAGCCTTTGGGATTTGAATTGGCCTTTGTCGAGGACGAAGGTCCGATGATTACCGGTGAATGTCTGAACCGGGAAGATGTCGACCGTTTGAATGAAATCAGGCCGGCGGAAACGCTCTCCTTTGTGTTTGACGCCGTCCGCCTGACACGCTCGTGGCTTTCACCTGGTATCCCTCTCATTGGATTTTCCGGCGCGCCTTTCACGCTTGCTTCCTATATTTTGGAAGGAGGCGGTTCCAGGACATTTGCCAAGACCAAGGGATTCATGTTTTCGGACGCTGGAGCCTGGCGCGCGCTCATGGAAAAAATAAGCCGGGGATTGATTGAATATTTGAACGGCCAGATTGAAGCGGGCGCTGACGCGGTTCAGATTTTTGACAGCTGGGCGGGCTGTCTTTCTCCGGCGGATTACCGCGAATTTGTCCTGCCTTACACGCGGCAGGTGATTCAAGGGCTTAAGCCGGTCGTGCCGATTCGGTTAGGCGGCCATCCGCCGCTTGATCAGATCGGCACTGGCCAGTCGCCTGCGCCCGTGATTCATTTTGGTACCGGAACCGCGGCTTTTTTAAATGAGATGCGGGAAGCGGGCGGTGACGTGATAGGCGTGGATTTTCGCGTGGGGTTGGATGAGGCTTGGCGCACCATCGGTTATGACCGGGGCATTCAGGGCAATCTTGACCCTGTGGTGCTTTTGTCACGGCCGGATATTATTCAAGCGCATGCCGGCAAAATTCTGGAGCAGGCCGGCAACAGGCCGGGCCATATTTTCAACCTCGGTCACGGGATATTGCCGCAGACGCCCGTGGAAAATGTCATCGCCTTGATCGATTATGTTCATGAACGGAGCCGGCGGTGAAAAATGTTGACCATGTTCTTATTATAGGATTCGGAGGGCCCACGAAACGTGAGGAAATCCTTCCTTTCCTTCGGCAAGTGGCGAAAGGCCGCAACATCCCGGAGGCGCGGTTAAAGGAAGTCGAGCATCATTATAAGCGGGTGGGAGGCTTTTCTCCCTACAACGCCTATGCGTTTCAACTGGCTGAGAAATTAAAAGCCGCTCTGCAAGTCGAGAGTGAGCCCGCGGCCATACAAGCGTCGGATGGCCGCTCGACCAACCAGCCCCGTACCAAGCGTACGGGAGTGCCTGTTTTTGTGGGCATGCGGAATTGGCACCCGTTTTTTCAGGAAACTTTGGCAGTAATCAAGGCGTTAGGTTTGAAACAGGGAGTTGGCGTTATCCTCGCGCCGCATCGCTGTGAAACCAGCTATGAGCGGTATATTCAGGATGTGGATGAAGCGAGAAGAACTGTTGGCGCGGGCGGTTGGCCAGCACCTGCCCGACCAAGCGGCGGATGGCCGCCTGAACAAGCAGGTGCGGAAGAAATCAACTACCAATATTTGAAACCCTGGCATACCCATCCTTTATTCATTCAGGCCCAGGTTGATGAAGCGCGAAAAATTCTGGACTCCCTTTCTAGTGATGCCCAAAAAGAAACGCATATTTTGTTCAGCGCGCATTCCATTCCTTTGGACATGCCGGGATGCGCGGGCTATCAGGAGGAAATCCGCCAATCAAGCGCGCTGGTCGCGGCTGAACTTGGCGCCCAGGATTGGACTCTGGCTTATCAATCCCGCAGCGGCGGCGGCCGCCCGTGGACTGAACCGGATGTGGTTTCCGTGATCAAGTCTTTGGCTGAGAAAGGTAAAAAAAGAGTGCTGATCGTGCCCATTGGGTTTTTGTGTGACAATGTCGAACTCCTCTTTGACTTGGACGTTACAGCCAAAGAGGAGGCAGAGAAATGCGGCCTTCAATATATACGCGCGAAAACCATCGCAGATAATCCCCGGCTTGTGGCCATGCTTCAATCCCTTATCTTGGAATACTTCCCGGCCTCCCATCCCGCTTGAAAGGACGTCCTAGATACAGTTCTCCGCCTGGGGCTTCCTTTCCGCGAACGCTCCTCCGAGCCGAGCGGGCTCGGAGTCGCTCGGCTATTCGTCCTGCGCTAGGGTCTGCTCGGCCGAATAGACGTCGCTTCAAGGAACCCCAGGCTCCGAAGTTTCTCTATGAAATAGCGTTTTTGACTAATATCGTGCTTCATTTGATGTTACCGGCGCTTTTTGCGCCAGTACTCATCGTGTCGGACTTGATGTCCGACTACGATGATGTATGGGTACACGGTTGTATACATGATTGAAATTGGGGGCCAATTTCAATCGCCATGCTGTACTAATCATGAGATTGCAGTATAATGAAATCGCAATCCGGTTGTTTTGTCTCTATAACATGTTTTCATATAAGGGGTTAATGATAGATGCCTATTGACCTTCAGGATTCTGTCGTTTATGGGCCCATTCATTCCAGGCGTTTGGGCAATTCGCTGGGAATCAACCTGCTGCCCTTGAGCTGGAAGCTTTGTGATTTTGACTGTGTGTATTGTCAATACGGCTGGACTCCGCAAACGCCGGGCCGGGAAAAAATAAAAAGAATAAGTGAATTGGCACCTTTGATTGAGGAGGCGTTCAGGGGATTTCATGAGGCCCATGAGTCGATTGATTGCATCACCCTGGCCGGAAACGGGGAACCCTCTTTGCATCCGGATTTTATGGAAATGATCCTGGAAATTAAAAGGCAAAGAGACAAATTTTTTCCCGAGGCCCGGGTGGGTATTTTGACCGACGCTTCCCTTATTCACAAACCCAAGGTCAGGGAAGCTCTCTTGGAATTGGATGACCGGTACTTAAAGCTGGATGTGGCCAGCAAGGAAGATTTGTTGGCCATCAATAGGGTAGGCAGTGATTTTGATTGGGACAGGTTTGTGGAGGCGCTGCGCCATTTTCCCGACAAGGTGATTCAAAGTCTTTTTATCACGGGAAGTTATGATAATACGGGCGAGGCGCAAATTGAAAAATGGATACGGCTTATAGCCTATGTTCAGCCCCGAGAGGTGCAGATTTATTCCATAGACAGGTCCACAGCTGATCCGGGATTACGAAAAGTGAGTCCGGCCAAGCTTCATGAAATCGCCCGGAGGCTGGAACAGACGACTGGAATCGAAGCCTCTGTATTTGAATGAGTTAGTACAGCATTACGAGTAAAAAGAAAGTTGACGCGTTTACACAAAAATGGGAAAATTCGTTTTCAAAAAAATGCTGGAATTATATCAGTTTGAAAGCTGTCCTTTCTGCCGCCGCGTAAGGGACAAATTAAGCGAGCTTGAGATTGATTATGTTTGCCGCAATGTCCAGTACGGCACTCCGAAGTGGGAAGAATTCTCAAAATTGAATCCAAACGAGCAAGTTCCATTTCTCGTTGACCCGGAAAAGGGAGTGGCCATGGATGAATCGGAGAGCATCATCGCCTATCTCGAAAAGGAGTACGTGAAATAATGGCGAAACAGTTATACAACACCATTGAGGATGAAATTAGAGCGCTTAAAAAAACGCGCAACGCCGTGATTCTCGCCCATAATTACCAAGTGGGGGATATTCAGGACATCGCGGATTTTGTGGGTGATTCGCTCAGGCTTTCCCAGGAGGCGGCCAAAACTAGCGCGGATGTGATTCTTTTCTGCGGCGTGCGTTTTATGGCTGAGACCGCGAGCATCCTTTGCCAGGACAAAACCGTTCTGATCCCGGATCTCGAAGCCGGTTGTTCGCTGTCGGACATGATACGGCCGGAAGATATCAGAAAATGGAAAAGCGAACACCCTAACGGTGTCGTGGTTTGCTACGTGAACACCTCGGCGGAGGTCAAAGCGGAGTGCGATTATTGCTGCACTTCTTCCAACGCGGAAAAAGTGGTGCGCCATATTCCTGAAGACAAGGAACTTTTTTTTGTGCCGGATTATTTTCTCGGCAGTTATATCAAAACAAAGACAGGAAGAAAAAACATGGAGCTTTGGAAGGGATATTGCGGCACGCACGCGTTGATCACCTCCGAGGCCGTTGATAAATTGCGCGCCGATCATCCCAAGGCCGAATTCATTATGCACCCGGAATGCGGCTGCACCACCAAGTCCATGCATCTCGCGGACCAGGTTTTATCCACGGAGGCGATGGTGAAATACACCCACTGTTCGCCTGCCAAGGAATTTATCGTCGCGACCGAGGTAGGCATTCTGCACCGGATGAAGCAGCAGGACCCGGCCAAGAAATTTTATCCGGCCAGCGAGCAGGCGATTTGTCCGTACATGAAGCTCAATATCCTTGAAAAATTGGTGCTTTCTCTTGAGAGAATGGAGCATGAAATCCGCGTTCCGAAGGCCATTGCTGAAAGGGCGATTCTTCCCATCCAGAGGATGCTTTCCATCGTTTAAAATTCTATGATAACGCGCCGCAAGACAAGACAGGTCAAGGTTGGGGATGTGACGATAGGCGGAGACGCGCCTGTCCGCATCCAGTCCATGACCACCACCCATACCTGGGATGTGGATGCGACCGTGGATCAGATTCAGCGGCTGGAAGCGGCCGGCTGCGAGCTGGTACGTGTCGCAGTGCCGGATGAGCAGGATGCACACGCTATCGGAAAAATCGTGAGCCGCATCAAGATCCCGCTTATTGCCGACATTCATTTCAATTACCGTTACGCGTTGATTGCCCTTGACGAGGGAGTTTCCAAATTGCGCCTTAATCCGGGCAATATCGGGTCCCGCGAAAGGGTCGAGGAAGTGGTCAAAAAAGCCAAGGAAAGGAAAGTGCCTATCCGGATCGGTGTTAATGCCGGGTCGCTGCAAAAAGACCTTTTAAAAAAATACGGGCACCCTACAGCTGAAGCCATTGTGGAAAGCGCTTTTGAGCATATCAGGATTCTTGAAGAGCTGGATTTTAGGGATATCGTTGTTTCTCTTAAAACCTCCGACGTGCCCATGACCGTTGACACCTATCGTCTCTTTAGCCGGAAATCGGATTATCCTTTGCATCTCGGGGTTACGGAGGCCGGCACGCTTATCCGCGGAACGGTGAGTTCTTCCGTAGGGATGGGTATTCTTCTCGCCGAAGGCATTGGCGATACCATGCGGGTTTCTCTCACCGCGGACCCGGTGGAAGAAATCAAAGTGGCCAAATTCATCCTTCAATCATTGGGTTTGAGAAAAGAGGGCGTTAAAATTATTTCCTGCCCGAGCTGCGGCCGCGCGGATGTGGATGTGTTCAAGCTGGCCAATGAAGTGGAAACGCGCGCTCAGTCCATCAAGGATCCGATGTCTATCGCGGTGATGGGATGCGAAGTGAACGGGCCGGGGGAATCCATGGAAGCGGATTTCGGAATCACCGGGGGCCGGAATACCGGTATGATTTATATCGACGGCAAAAAGCACAAGCTGGTTCCTGAAAACGAGCTTGTGGATGAGCTGTTCCAGCAAATTGAAGAAACCAAAAAACAAACCCCATGATTTCTCTTCTCAAGGACTCAAGTGAGCTTAAGGATATTTTTGAAAAAATCGAGACCGGGCAGCGGCTCAGTTTTCAGGACGGGGTCAGGCTTTTTAAGTCCCGCGAGCTTACGGCCATCGGCTATCTCGCCAATCATGTCCGCGAAAGAATTCACGGCAAGAAAGTTTTTTACAATAATTATTTAAATCTCAATCCCACTAATGTGTGCGAAGTTGCCTGCCTTTTTTGTTCATTTGCCAAACTGCCCGGAGAAGAGGGCGGCTACACCATGCCGCATGAGGAGATCAGAGAAAAAGTGCGGTGTGCTGTGGAGATGAACGGTATCCGGGAAGTGCATATCGTGGGAGGGCTGAACAACGCGGTGCCTCTTGATTATTACTTTGACATTGTTTCCACGGTGAAGAGCGTTAACCGCGAACTTTTTGTGAAAGCCTACACGGCGGTTGAAATCGATTATTTTGCCAAGCGCGGCCAAATGAGTTGCAAGGACGTTTTGGTTGAACTTAAAAACCGCGGCCTTGACGGCCTTCCCGGCGGGGGCGCTGAAATATTCTCGGAGAATATTCGAAAAAAGATTTGCATCAAAAAAATGGGTGCCCGGGAATGGCTTGACGTGCACCGGGCTGCGCATGAACTCGACATCCGTTCAAACTGCACCATGCTCTACGGCCACGTTGAGGACGTTGAAGACCGGGTTGACCATATTTTGCAGCTCCGGAAACTTCAGGATGAAACCGGGGGTTTTAATTCCTTTATTCCGCTGGCTTATCACGACGACAACAACCCTTTGGCCCGCTATGTGGAGGCCAGAGAAACCGACGGCATCACGGATCTCAAGGTGTACGCCATTTCCCGTCTTTTGTTCGACAATATTTTCCACATCAAGGGGTACTGGACCACGGTGGGCATCAAACTCGCTCAGGTGGCCTTGTCCTTTGGCGTGGACGATATTGGAGGCACGGCCTTTAGCGAAAAAATCATGCATGCCGCGGGCGCCGAAAGCCCGGTCGAGCTATCCCGCGAGGAGCTTGTCGAGCTTATCAAGAAAAACGGATTCCAACCCTGCGAAGTCGTCAGCTCCTACGACAAAATATTCAGTACACAGTAACCTTATAGTAGAACCAAAAGTTCTATAAATAAAACTGTGTACAGCCCTAAGCTTAGTATTCCAAATGTAAAGCTTAGGGCAGCAATGTACCCTATTCCTTATAACAGTTCCAACCGGTCTATAATTGAAACTGCGTGCGGTCCTATTTCTCCCAGTCATTCCAAAGCCCGGCGCAAAGTTTTTTATGATAAACTATGCTCATGTTTGTTTTCTCGCGTAAAGGTTCAGACGGAATAGACGTATTATCCTCAAAATCATGAAAAAAGATATCCGCCCCCTGCTTCTTCTTTTCTTTTTTATCTCCGGCGCCTGCGGTCTTGTTTATGAGGTTGTCTGGCTCCGCATCATGGGGCTTATTTTCGGCAACACCACGTTCGCGACCAGCACCGTGCTTTCCGGCTATATGGCAGGCCTGGGCCTTGGCGCCCTCTATTTCGGAAAGGTCATTGACCGTGAAGCGAAGGCCCTTGGCCGGCGGAATGATCCGGTGCGTTATTACGGATGGCTTGAGGGAGGCGTGGGGGTTTACGCGCTTTTAACGCCTTTGATTTGGAAGCTCATTGACATTATTCATATCTGGTTTTACAGGGCCTTTGACCCTTCTTTTATCCATTTTAGCCTGTTCCGCTTCGTCGTTTCTTTCACGGCTTTGCTTATCCCGACTTTTTTGATGGGCGGAACGCTTCCCGTGATTGCCAAATATTTTGTGCAGCAAAAAGAAGACACTGCGAAACATGTGGGACTTCTTTACGCTTTAAACACTTTGGGTGCGGTGATAGGCGTTCTGTTTTCAAGTTTCATTTCTTTGTATTATTTCGGGGCCTGGCAAACGGTTTTTCTCACGGCCGCGTTTAATTTTCTTATCGCCTATGCGTGTATCTATAAGCTGAACCCGTCCGGTGGGAAAAGGGAAGTGACGGCTTCCGCGGATTCAACAACGGCATCTGCGAGCAGAAAGCCCGCGCTTAGCGGGAATGAAAAATGGATTCCTCGCCTGCTTTTGGTTTTATTCGGGTTTTCCGGGGCCGTGTCTATGATGTATGAAATCGGATGGACACGGGTGCTGGCCATTGTTCTCACCAGTTCGGTTTATGCTTTTTCCGTGATGCTCGCCACTTTCCTTCTCGGCATTTCCCTGGGAAGCTGGTTTTTCAGCGTGTACGCGAAATACCGGCCGGTGGATTTGACGGCATTTTTCGTTCTGCAGGCGGCGACAGCTTTTACAGCGCTTCTGGGATTGAACCGTTTTGAAAGCATACCCTATTATTTTGTCACCATTTACCGCTGGTCTCACGGAGCCGTCTGGGCCATGGAATGGGCCAAGTTCGCGCTTTCCGGTTTGATCATGCTGCCTCCGACGCTGTGCATCGGCGCCATGTTCTCCTGCTTTATTCATGTTTATCAAAGGTCCGATTTTTTTGGGCGTGAAATCGGCAAAGCTTATTTCGCGAACACGATAGGAACCATTCTGGGCTCGGCGCTCACGGGCTTTCTCATCGTGCCTCTGATCGGCGTCCGCCACACGCTTATGCTGGCGGCCGGCATCAATGCCGCGATAGGAATTTGTGTTTTTTTGTGCGACAAGAAAAGCCTCACGACGAAACGCCTGGTTTTGGGCGGCGGGCTCGCACTTCTGGTGGCGGGCGCCGGCATCACGGTCCGTCCCTGGAATATGACCATTCTATCAAGTGACGCGGCGGTTAAGCCCATGCGCGCGCTTAATATGACCCGGAAAGAATTTTATAACGCCCTCAAGTCACGTCAGACCCTCTTCTATAAAGAGGGATTGAGCGCCACCGTGATTGTGAACCGGGTTTTGGACAACATATCCATTGCCGTAAACGGCAAAGTGGACGCCTCTACCGACGATGCTTTCACCCAGTTCCTGCTGGGGCATTTGCCGCTGCTGATTCATCCCAAGGCGGAAAAAGTCCTGGTTATCGGCTTGGGCAGCGGTTCAACGGTCGCGGCCGTGGCCGCCCATCCAGTCCGTGAAATTCACTGTGTGGAACTTGAAGAGGCCGTGGTAGAAGGCGCCCGCTATTTCGGGAAACTCAACCGCTATGTGCTCCATGATCCGCGGTTGAAAATGTTCATCAATGACGGCCGCAATTTTCTTCTTGTCCGCCCGGACAAATACGACGTGATTATTTCCGAGCCGTCCAATCCCTGGATGGCGGGCGTGGCCAATTTGTTCGCCGCGGAACATTACCGGACCATGCTGAAAAGGCTGAATTCCGGAGGCGTTGTTTGCCAGTGGCTTCACGCCTACAGCATGTCACCGGATGATCTCCGGATGATTATCAGCACGTTCAGCCAGGCGTTTAATCATGTGACGCTGTGGGTTTCTTATTATCCCGACCTTTTGCTTATCGGCACCGAAGAGCCTCAAACTATTGACTTCAATCATATCAGGGAAAGTTTCAATATTCCGGAGGTGGCCAGGGATTTCTATCCGCATGGCATCCGCTCCCCTGAGGGCTTTTTCTCCTGTTTTTGGCTCAATGACAAAGCCTTAAGGCGGCTTTCCGAGGGCGCCAGAATCAATTCAGACAATCACCCCTATCTGGAATTTTCAGCGCCCAAGAATCTTTACCGGGACACGCTAAAAATGAACTTTTCCTATCTGAATTCCTTTTATGAAGAACAATTTCCTTCCGTCGTTAATCTGGACGTCCCTCTGGAGCGCAACGCTAAAATTCAACGCGAAGCGGTGCGGGGTTATGCGGCCAAGGCCATGTACGCCCAAGCGGAGAATGCTTTGATCAAGGCGCATGATATCGAGCCCGAGTCGGCCGATTTTTATGAAGTCTCCGGAATTTTAAAGAAAAAAATCGGAAGGCTGGAGGAAGCGGCGCTTGATTTTTCAAAAGCCATTCAACTGAATCCGCGGTCCGCCGAATCCCGGTTCGACCTTGGGGCCATTTACAAAGAAAACGCTCTGATAGAGCCGGCCATTCTTGAGATGACGCAGGCCGTGGCCATTTCTCCCGATAATTCTGTCTATCTCCGCGGACTGGCCGATGCGCTTTATGAATCCAAACAGTATATGCCGGCTCTGCATTTTTACGATCAGTTGTCGAGTCTTAAGGGAGGCGACTTTCAAGCCCTCACCCGGATGATGGATATTATCTTTGAGTCCGCGCCCCTGCCGCAGCAAATCGAAATCGCCAAAGTGGTCATGAACCGTTACCCCGAATTTTCCCCGGCCTACGGCCGTCTCGGGCAGGCGTATGAATCCAACAACAGGCTTCAGGACGCGCTCAGGACCTATCAGACTTGGGCCAAGCAATCTCCGGATGATTCCATGTGCTATCTCAACATGGCGCGCGTGTATGACCGCCTGGGACAGATTCCGCAATCCCGCCGCATGCTTGAGAAAGCCGTCCGCCTTGAACCGTCTCTTGGAAAAAATCCGCAAATAGAGAAACTCCTTCAGCAATAGATAATCATTTCAGTTCAGCGCCATTCACTCCTAGACGCGCCGCTTTGCGTTTGCTAAAATGCTTGTATTATGTCTGAACAAACTCCTTTTTCAGCTTCCAGCAAGATGTACGTCAAGGGTGTCATTTATCCTTCAATCCGCGTGCCCATGCGCGAAATTTCTCTTGCCCCGAACGGGGTTGTTCACGTTTATGATTCGAGCGGCCCCTACACGGACATGGAGGCTTCACTGGATATTTCAAAGGGACTGCCGTCTATCCGTCTGGATTGGGTGAAATCAAGGGGCGATAGCGAAGATCTTTCCGATATTTCTTCGGTTGACGTCCGGCAGAGAAACGCGGATCCGCTTCTTGATGCCGTGCGCTTCAAAAATTTCCGAAAACTTTTCAGGGCCAAACCGGGCCGCAATGTGACCCAGATGCATTACGCTAAAAAGGGAATCATCACGCAGGAAATGGAATATATCGCCATACGCGAAAATCAGCTTATGGAAAAAATCAAGGACGCGGGGCTTAAGATTCAGCACCCGGGCGAAAGTTTCGGCGCGGCTATTCCGGAAAAGGTTACGCCCGAGTTTGTGCGCGATGAAGTGGCGCGCGGCCGGGCCATTATTCCTTCCAATATCAATCACCCTGAGCTTGAACCCATGATTATTGGCCGCAATTTTTTGGTTAAAATCAACGCCAATATAGGGAACAGCGCGATTGCCTCTTCGATTGAAGAGGAAGTGGAAAAAATGATTTGGGCCATTCTCTGGGGCGGGGACACGGTCATGGACCTTTCCACGGGCGAGAATATCCACGAAACCCGGGAATGGATTATCCGGAATTCACCCGTTCCCATCGGCACGGTGCCCATTTACCAGGCACTGGAAAAAGTGGGCGGCGTGGCCGAGGATTTGACTTGGGAAATATACCGCGACACCTTGATTGAACAGGCGGAGCAGGGCGTGGATTATTTCACGATACACGCGGGCGTGCTTCTGCGTTACGTGCCGCTCACGGCCAATCGCGTCACCGGCATTGTTTCGCGCGGCGGTTCCATTCACGCCAAATGGTGCCTCGCGCATCACAAGGAGAATTTTACCTACGCGCATTTCGAAGAAATTTGCGAAATCATGAAAGCCTATGATGTTTCTTTTTCGCTGGGCGACGGTCTAAGGCCGGGAAGTATTGCTGACGCCAATGACGAGGCGCAATTTGCGGAGCTTGAAACTCTCGGAGAACTCACGCGGGTCGCCTGGAAGCATGATGTTCAGACGATGATAGAAGGCCCAGGCCATGTGCCTATGCACCTCATCAAAGTGAATATGGAAAAGCAGCTTGAGGTTTGCGGGGAAGCCCCATTTTACACGTTAGGGCCTTTGACCACGGACATTGCTCCGGGTTATGACCATATCACCTCCAGCATAGGCGCGGCCATGATAGGGTGGTATGGATGCGCCATGCTTTGTTATGTGACGCCCAAGGAACATCTGGGACTGCCTGATAAAGACGATGTGAAAGCGGGTATTATCGCGTATAAAATCGCGGCCCATGCCGCGGATCTTGCCAAAGGGCATCCAGGCGCCCAAATCCGCGACAATGCCCTGAGCCTCGCCCGGTTTGAATTCCGCTGGCAGGATCAATTCAATCTTTCGCTTGACCCCGTGACAGCCAAAAGTTTTCATGATGAAACCCTTCCCCAGGAAGGTGCCAAATTGGCCCATTTTTGTTCCATGTGCGGTCCTCATTTCTGCAGTATGAAAATCACGCAGGATGTGCGGGACTACGCCGAGAAGCTCAAGATGGATGCCCGGGAAGCTCTGACCGCCGGGATGGAGCAAAAATCCAGAGAGTTCAGGGCTTCCGGAGCCAAGATTTACCAGCCGGTTACTTAAATTTCATTTTCAAATCGCATTTCTTGAAGTAAACTCTTCCTTTATGAATAATCCGGATATATCGCGTTATCATCGCCAGTATCTTCTTCCTCAAATAGGCGAGGAAGGGCAGAGGAAAATTTCGTCATCCCGTGTCGTGGTTTTGGGATGCGGGGCTTTGGGCTCCATTCTTGCCAATCATCTGGCCCGCGCGGGCGCGGGATGGATGCGCATTGTGGACCGCGATTTCGTGGAGCTTAACAACCTTCAACGCCAGGTCCTTTTTGATGAGGATGATATTCGCAGGAATCTTCCCAAAGCCATTGCCGCCAAGGAAAAGGTGGAAAAAATCAATTCCAGCATCACGGTGGAAGCCCTGGTCGTGGATGTCAATTACGCTAATATAGAATCTTTGATTGAAGGCACGGATTTGGTGATGGACGGCATGGACAATTTTGAGACCCGCTTTGTGATCAATGACGCTTGCGTGAAAAATGGCCTGCCCTGGATTTACGGCGGCTGTATCGGCACGCACGGCATCACCATGACGATTATCCCGGGAAAGACGCCTTGTCTGCGCTGTGTTTTTGAAAGCGCGCCGCCTCCGGAATTGTCCCCCACCTGCGACACGGCGGGCGTGCTGGGACCGGCCGTGAATATCATCGCCTCACTTCAGGCCACGGAGGCAATCAAGTTTTTGTCCGGCAACATCCAGGCTCTGAACAAAACGCTTTATACCTTTGACGCCTGGACCCACGAAGCCAAGGCCTTGAAAATAGAAAACCTTCATCAGAAAATCAATTGCCCGACCTGCGGGCAGAAAAATTTCGAGTATCTCAAAGGCGAAAAGGGTTCCCGTTCCGCCTCGCTTTGCGGCCGTAACGCGGTTCAAATTTCGCGGGACGAACCCCTCAATCTGGATTTCAAGGACTTGGCTGCGAAACTCAAACGGGTCGGCGAGGTGACTTACAACGTCTTTCTTTTGAAATTCAAAACAGGGGAATATGAAATCACGCTTTTCCCCGACGGCCGGGCCATTATTCAGGGCACGCATGACATCGCTCAAGCCCGCACGCTCTATTCCAAATACGTAAGCGTATGAATCAGGCGAAGAAGCTCATTTATTTTGACAACGCGGCCACGACTTTTCCCAAGCCTCAGACAGTTTACGACCGGATGGATCAATTCATCCGGTCGGAGGCAGCCAACCCTGGCCGTTCGGGGCACCGCATGGCGGTTGAAGCCGAAGCTGTGATTGACAGGGCCAGAAACGAAATCGCCAAACTTTTCGGCGTTAAAGACCCGCACCGCATTGTTTTCACCTTGAATTGCACCGACGCCCTGAACATGGCCATTAAAGGCGCTCTTGAAAATGGCGGCCATGTGGTTTCCACCCAACTGGAACATAATTCTGTTTTGCGGCCTTTGAACGCTCTGGTGAAAGCGGGCCGCATTTCTCTCACGCGCGTGCCGCATTCCAAGGAAGGCGTGGTGGATCCGGCGGATATCCGGAAATCCATCAAAAAAGAAACCCGTTTGGTGGTGATGACGCATGCTTCCAATGTGACGGGGTCCCTGCAGCCTGTGCGTGAAATCGGAAAAATAGTGAGGGAAACAGACGCGTGGTTCCTCGTGGACGCGGCCCAGACCGCCGGATGTTTCCCGATTGATGTGGAAGCGGACGCTATTGATTTGCTGGCTTTTCCGGGCCACAAGGCGCTTTTTGGCCCCATGGGAACCGGCGGCCTTTACGTTGGGCCGCGCGTGGAACTTTCAGCTTGGCGAGAAGGCGGCACCGGCGGGGATTCCAAATCCCCCACGCAGCCGGAGGAGTTGCCGTTTTTTCTGGAGGGAGGCACGCCCAACGCGGTGGGCATTGCCGGGCTTTCGGAAGGTGTCCGGTTTATCCTTCAGGAAGGTCTTCCTATGATCAGACAGCATGAGTTTCATTTAATCAGCCGTCTGCGTGAAGGTCTTGGGGCCATTCCGGCCGTGACGCTCTACGGCCCTATGGATGCAAAGCATACGACTTCCACGCTGGCATTTAATCTGAAGGGCGTGGAGCCGCAGGAAATCGGCGCCATTCTGGATCAATCCTTCGGCATTGCGGCGCGAGCCGGGCTTCATTGCGCGCCCATGATTCACCAGAGCATGGGCACCTATCCGGCCGGATGCCTGCGCTTCAGCCCCGGGTATTTCAACACTCGGGAAGAAGTGGATTGCGCTGTTCAAGCGATCCGCGAAATACAAAAGAATTTTTCCAACCCGTGAAAACCGATTTTTGGAAGCGCTTCCGGAAGGATTTTCCCATCACGGAGCGCTGGACTTACCTTGATCACGCCGCGGCTGGGCCCATCGCCAAACCGGTGCATGAAGAAGTTCAGCGAGCTTACTGGGACACTGTCCATTACGGGGATGTCCACTGGCGGGCCTGGCTTGAGAAAAGAGAGTCTATCCGGGAGAAATTCGCGCGATTTATCCACGCCGACGCTTCGGAAATAGCTTTTATTCACAGCACTTCAGAAGGCATGAATTTGATCGCGGATTTGATTTCGCGCGAGGGAAGTGTCCTCACCAACACCCTGGAATTTCCGGCTTCCACCGTGCCCTGGCTTCACAGAAAGGCAAAAATCCGTTTTCTGGAACCGGTAGAGGGCGTTCTTCCGGTCGGTGACATCAAGAAAAATCTTGGGCATTCGAAAATCCTGGTGACAAGTTTTGTTCAGTATCAAAACGGTTTCAGGCAAGACCTTGAAGCGCTGGGGAAAATCAAGGGTAAACGGTATTTGGTGGTGAACGGCACTCAAGGGTTCGGAGTCCTTCCCATCAACGTCCGCAAATGGAACGCGGATTTTTTCTGCGCCGCGTCTTACAAATGGTTCCTGGCCGGTCACGGGGGAGGGATTCTCTTTGCTAAGAAAGAATGGCTCGACAAATTCAAACCCGCTTTCGCGGGCTGGCGCAGCCGCGTTGTGGAGGAGGATTTTAACAACCGTACCGTGCATTTGCGCAAGGCCGCTTCGCGCACGGAATACGGATGCCCGACTTTTCCCGTGATTTTTGCTCTGGGAGCCAGCCTGGATTATTTCAATCGCATTGGCATGGAGGCCATCGAGAAACGGGTGTTGGACCTTACGGATTACGCCCTTTCAAGGCTTGAGGATTTGGGGCTTGAAATCGTGACCCCACTTGAGAGAAAATATAGATCAGGCATCGTTGTTTTTAAAATGGACCGGGCTGCCGAAGTTGCGCGACGGTTTTTGAAGAAAAGGATTTTTGTTTCACCGCGGGGCCCGGGCATCCGCATTGCGCCGCATTTTTACAATCAGTTTTCGGACATTGACCGTTTGATAAAAGAATTGAAAGGTTTAATCTAATGCCGAGTCAGCCTTCAAAAAAAATGGAAACCTTTCCTAATCCCAATCCCGGACGGGATTATGAAATCAGCTTTGAATGCCCGGAATTCACTTGCCTGTGTCCCCGCACAGGCCAGCCGGATTTTGCCACCATCCGTATCCGTTACATACCCAACCAGACTTGCGTGGAACTCAAGTCGCTCAAGCTTTATCTCTGGTCTTACCGCAATGTGGGGGTTTTTCACGAAAAAGTGACCAACCAGATTCTTGATGACCTGGTGCGGGCCACACGTCCGCGTTCCATGACTGTTTGCGGCAATTTTTTAGTGCGCGGCGGCATTCACACCGTGGTCACGGCCAATTATGAACAAAAAAAATCCAGGCGGGCATGATATGTTCCGCATGCGGCTGTTTTCTCTCCTTTTAATTTTTCTGCTAACCGTTCCTTCTGTCTATTGTGGAGAAACCGTTTCAGATGCCCTTGGTCCCGAAGACGCCAAAACCGTGGATACCATTCTGGAAAAGCTCAAAATCACGATGGAGTACAAGCGAAATGAGGGTACTTTGGCAGTTCTCTCTTATGAGGAACTTTATCTCCCGCTCAATGATACGGAGAAAAAATTCTTAAAAGATTTGCAGGCCTTGAGTCCGGAAGCCTTGGGAATCAAAACGCCCCATCTCGGAATCCCGCAAAATATGCCTGACCTGGTGAAAATTGAAAACCAGCCGGTGATGAAAGACGGAAAGCCTTTCCCGGTCAGCACGCAATACCTGCCGCGAAAAGTTTATGAACAGTATGAATTGATGATGAAAGCCATGGAAAAAGAACTGGGCACGCGGCTTTATGTGGAATCCGGATACCGTTCTCCGGCTTACCAGCTTTACTTGTTCATCTTTTACCTGGTTCAGCATAAATATTCGGTCAAGGAAACCGCGCGATGGAATGCCTTCCCGGGTTACAGTGAGCACGGGTATCCGGACAAACAGGCCATTGATTTCATCAGCCAGGACGGCGTGAGCGGGGAAGAGAATCCGGCGCTGTTCGAAAAATTGGTCGAATACGAGTGGCTGGTCAAGTACGCCGCGGAATACCATTTCAAGATGTCCTATCCGCGGGATAATCCGATGGGGATTGGTTTCGAACCCTGGCATTGGAGATATGATGAAACACCGGAAACTCGGAAAAACAAATCTTGAAGTTTCGGAAATCGGGTTTGGCAGCTGGGCCATAGGCGGCAACAGCTACGGGAAAACCGATGACGCGGAATCCCTGCGAGCCATTCAGGCTGCCGTGGATGGAGGCGTTGATTTTTTTGACACCGCGGATATTTACGGAAACGGCCACAGCGAGGAACTTTTAGGCAAGGTGCTTGAAGGCCGGCGGGAAAAGGTGATTCTGGCCAGTAAAGTTGGCTGGGATTTTTACCATGGCGGAGTGAGGCAGAATTTTTCGCCCGAATATATTGAATTCGCCTGCCATAAAACGCTGGAAAGACTGCGCACGGATTGGCTCGATCTTTATCAGCTTCACAATCCGAATCTTGAAACTTTGAGCAAGGAAGAACTTTATCAGCCTCTTGAGAAATTAAAAAAGGAAGGGAAGATTCGGTTTTACGGGCTTTCCATTCATGTTCCGCAGGAGGGGATGGCCGCCATCGTTCTCGGCCGGGTGGATACCTTGCAGCTTATTTATAATTTGATTGATCAACGGCCCGCGGCGGAATTGCTTCCCCTGGCGCTGGAAAAGAACATCGGTGTGATAGCCCGGGAGCCTTTTAATTGCGGCATGCTGACCGGGAAATACGATAAAAGCGTCACCTTTCAAGGGCCGGATCACAGAAAACGCTGGAAACGGGATAAAATCGAGCTGGACTTGGAAAAGCTGGACAGAATACGCAAAATTTTAGGCCCGAAGCCGGCTTCAGTTCCTGTGATGGCCTTGGAGTTTGTTTTGGCCCATCCGGCAGTGTCCACCGTGATTCCCGGAGTTAAAACCGAGGCACAAATGCGTGAAAATTTGCAAGCCTCGGAAGGCGGTCTTTTGTCGTATCCGGAAATTGAAAAAATCACGCACCTTTATCAAAGCGATCCTGTTTTTCAAACCGGATTTTACCGGAACTAGAGGGCTGTTATTCCTCTTGAAATAGAGGCGTGATTTTAATAACATCAGAGCTTGAATTATTTCAATCCCCAATAATTTAAACCAATTAGCATAAAATTGTTATATTTTGCTATATATCAAGTTGATTTTGACTAAAGGTTAAACATCGAAAGGAGTTATCCGTGGCATTAACACCTGTTCAGAAAGGGACTTCTCAAAGCGAAAAAACAGCCAAACCGAAGTATCCCGGCATTCGCATCACCACCAACGGGAATCAGCTGGTAGCCCTTTACACCGAGGCGCGCGTGGTTGAGGCGGGCATTTTTTATCCCATCACGCCTTCTACGGAAATGGGGGAAATGTTTGAGCAGTCTGTGGCCAAAGGCGAGCTGAATGTGTTCGGCGAATGCAAACTCGCGGTTGAAGCGGAAGGCGAGCATGCCGCCCAGGGCGGCGCCATCGCTTATTCGGTTACGGGCAAACGGGTGGTTAATTTCACTTCAGGCCAGGGAGTGGTTTACGGGCTGGAGCAGTACTATCACGCGCCGGGGAAATTTTCGACCATGGTTCTTGAAGTCGCGGCGCGGCCTTTCACCAAGCATGCCCTCAATGTTCACTGCGGCCACGATGATATTTACTGCGCCATGGACACGGGTTGGCTTATCCTTTTTGCCCAGGATGCCCAACAGGCCGCGGATCAGGCTTTGATAGCCAGAAAAGTGACCGAGCTTTCTTTGACGCCCGCCATCAACGGCCAGGACGGATTTTTGACCTCCCATCTCGAGCGCACTTTTCTCATGCCTGAGTCGGGGCTTATCCGTGAATTTCTCGGACACCCCGCCGATATTATTGACACTCCCACGCCCGCGCAGCGCGAGCTTTTCGGCCCAAAGCGCCGGCGTATTCCCGAACACTATGATTTAAAAAGTCCCGTCCTGATCGGTCCGGTGCAGAATCAGGAGCATTACATGAACGGCGTGGCCGCCCGGCGCAACAACTTTGTGGAGCCTATCCTGGATTTTCTGGAGCAGGCGTATCTTGAATTCGGCAAACTCACGGGACGCTTCTACGGGCTTATCACGGAATACAACACGGAAAAAGCCGGCACGGTTTTTATTTCACTCGGGTCTGCCGCGGAAAATATCGAAGCCGCTGTGGATTACATCCGCGAACGCGACGGGGTGGAGGTGGGCGCCATTCATGTGAATGTATTGCGGCCTTTTCCGGAAGCCGCCATTATCAAAGCCCTGAAGGGCAAGAAAAATGTCATTATTCTTGAAAGGTCCGACGATCAGCTCGCCGGAGACAATCCTTTGACGCGCGACGTGCGCAACGCCTTGAGCAAGGCCGTGGTTAATGCGCGCACCAGGGCCTACACTTACCTGCCGCAGTATGACGATTATGTTATGCCGGATATTTATTCGGGTGTGTACGGCTTGGGCTCCCGCGATTTCCGGCCGGAACAAATTCTCGGCGCTTATGAATTCGTCACCAAGGGCATAAGCCGCAAGGACGGCAAAAAGGTCAAGGACGGGGTGCGCTTTTTTTACCTCGGTATTGAACATCCCTATGCGGTATGCTCGCAGGACAAGCCAAGCCTTCTTCCTAAAGGCGCGATTGCCATACGGTTTCACTCTATCGGCGGATGGGGCGCTATCACCACCGGGAAAAATTTGAGCGAAATTCTTGGCGATCTCGGCACTTATGTCGCCAAACGTGATTTTCCCGGGGAAGACAAGGAAGTCGTGCATATTTCCGCTAATCCCAAATACGGCTCGGAGAAAAAAGGCTCGCCCACCAATTATTTTCTTGTGGCGGCGCCGGAGCGCGTGCGGGTGAATTGCGATTTGCGCCATGTGAGCGTGGTGCTGTGCTGCGATCCCAAGGCCTTCACGCATACCAATCCTTTGCAGGGGCTTAAGCCCGGCGGCGTGTTTATTTGGGAAAGTTTGGAGGATGATCCTGTCAAGGCTTGGCAGCGTATTCCCAAACAGTGTCGCCAGGAAATCATTGATAAGAAATTCAAGCTTTACACGCTGAAGGGATTTGACATCGCTCAAGCGGCGACCGAACAAAAAGAGCTTCAGCTCCGCATGCAGGGCAATTCATTCCTGGGCGCTTTTTTCAGGGTTTCCACTTTCCTCAAAGATTACCGCATCCCTGAGGAAGAATTCCTGGAAGTGGTTGAGGCGCAATACGATAAAAAATTTGGGAAGCTGGGTGAGGCCGTGGTCAAATCCAACATGACGGTTATGAATGAAGGGTTTAACCGGGTGAAGCCGCTTCCTCACGGGGACGTGAACGCGCCGGATCTCTCTTCCATGCGTAGTGAGACGATTTCGCCTTGCCATGCGCCAGTGTCGGAGCTGGAAATGATTGCCGGTGAGATGGTCCCGTCTGGCTCCGTGCCGGTGGCGGAAACCCTTCCGGTACACTCCAAAGCTGTTTTCGACAGCGAATATATTTCCGGACATGGTTATGACCAGCCCGCCTCTGCTCTTGCGGCTGTCGGTGTCATGGCCGCTGCTACCGGAAAAGATAAGGGCAAGTTTGTTGCCCGGAGGTTGATTCCCCAGTTTAATCCCGAGAATTGCACGCAATGCATGCACTGCATCACGGCCTGCCCGGATACCGCGCTGCCCAACACGGCGCAAGAACTCCGTACCGTGCTTTACCGCTGTGTGCGGAGCTATGTCACGGAAGTGAAGGACCGCGACCCCCTGCTCAATTTGATCGATAGAATCGAACCGTTGGTACGCAGGACCATGTCCGCGGAAGTGCCCAAAAAGGGCCAGGCCGAGCCTGTTCATAAAATTGTCATGCGCTATCTTCGCGAGGCTATCGCGCAAGACCCCGAACTTTCCAAGCGCAACGGGTCATTTGCCAAATCCATCAGCGAATTCGAACGTATTTTGATCAAAGTTCCCATGGCCTACAGCCAGGCCACGGCTATTTTCACCGTGAAAGAAAAGAAGGAGCTGGGACAGGGGGGTATTTTTTCGATTTTCGTGAGCGACCTGTGCAAAGGCTGCGGTCAATGCGTGGTGGAATGCGGCGATCATGACGCTCTTCGCATGGTGGAGGAAACGGAAGTCGTGAATGCGGATATGCACACGGCCTTCGATTTTTTACAGCTTCTTCCGGACACGCCGCGCACGTATCTCGGGGCTTATAATCCTGACCAACCCCAGGATGCCAAGGCCGCGGCGCTGCAGTTCCATCTGATGCAGCAGTCAAAGTATCACTCCCTGGTTTCGGGAGACGGAGCTTGCGCGGGCTGCGGTGAGAAAACCATTCTTCACCTTCTGGCCACTGTGACCGAGGCCTATATGCGTCCTATTTATCACAAAAAGTCAGACCGCCTTGCTGAAAAAACTAAAAAACTCCGTCAGGAAGGCGTCGCCCAACTGGATGCTTTTGAGAAAGCTTCTCCGGAAAAATATGAAATCTTCAAGCGCACGGTTCTGCACACTCTGATGGGACTGGGCGGCGAAAATCTGGCCGATACCAAGCGTAGTATCGAGGCGCGCTTTCGCGGCGGGAACAAGGAAATCGTGGACATGATTGCTTTAATCCTGGAAACCGACGCTTTTAATCATAAACAATTGCGCACCATTCAGGGTTTGCCGGCCAAGGGCATGTCCGTGATGGGCATGACCGTGCACACGGGATGCTCCACGGTTTATGGCTCGACCCCGCCTTCCAATCCGCATCCGTATCCCTGGATGAACTCGCTTTTCCAGGATGGGACAACCATTGGCTGGCTGGTGGCGGAAAGTTTCATTGTCAATCACGCCCGGCGCTCCGTGATTCCCGAACGCCTGTGCGATTCGATTATCTCGAATTTCACGGACGAAGAGTCTCCTCTGACGGAAGAAGGCTACTTCAAATACACGCATTTCCGCGACAATGAAATGACGGAACAGGAAATACGCGAGCTGCCCAAAATTTGGGCGGTGGGCGGAGACGGAGGCATTGGCGATATCGGTTATCAGAATCTTTCCAAGACGATTTTGCAAAACCGTCCGAACTTCAAGGTGCTGATGCTAGACACTCAAGTTTACTCCAATACCGGCGGTCAGAACTCGGACAGCTCGCTCATGACCGGCGGCTTTGACATGAACCAGTTCGGCAAGGCCTCGCAGGGCAAGCTCACGGAGCGCAAAGAAGTGGCTTCCAGCATGACAGCGGGACACGGCAGCGCTTTTGTGGCGCAGGTGTCTATGGCGAATTCCGCGAATTTGATGAAGGCCCTGCTTGACGCGCTGGAATATCGCGGCGCGGCGTATCTGCAGACTTACACGACGTGCCAGCCGGAACACGGCGTGGGTGACTCGGAGTCCACGGTGCAGGCGCAGCGCGCGCGCGACAGCCGGGGCTTTCTCGAGTTTGTCTATAATCCCGCTTTGGGCGAGGATGAAAAAAACTGCCTTAGCCTGAAGGGAAATCCCAATCCCATGAATGACTGGTTTGAAAAAACGCATTGGCCGACAAAGACCAATTACCAGTACACCGTGGCCCACTGGGGGCTTACCGAAGGCCGGTTCCGCCAGCATGTGAAAACCAAGGTTCCGGATAATTTCAAGGGAACCAGCGAATTTCTGGATGACGTGCTTTTGCGCGTCACGCAGCAGGATGTGGTTTACCGCCGGGTGCTGGATACCAAACACCGGTCGTATATTCCGCTTTACAATGTTTACAGCCACTACGAGCATCCGGACGGCAGCATGAAGCCTTTTATCATGAGCCGGCAGATGGTTCTTTTCTGCGTGGAACGCCGCAAAAACTGGCGTATCATGCAGTCACGCGCCGGCATTGTGAATCTTGATTACCAGGCTCAGCGCGCGCTTTTAGCCAGACATGACAAGGGCGAGATAACGACTGAGGATTTGAAGAAAAAAGGGCGCGAATTGTTTGAGGCTGAAAAAGCCAAACTCCAGCCTAAGCAAAGGCCGCTCGCCTTCTGATCAAGCAGTCCCGCGCCTTCAGCGCGGGGCAACCAAAGCCCGCCTGAGACGCTGCGGTTGGCAGCGCAGTCAAGCGGCACCAGTTTTTAAGAAATTCTTTTCTGCAGGGTCTGAAAAAGGCCTTCCGGGTCATGCGTGCCTATGCGCAGGATTTGGCCGTTTTTCAGCGTTAATTCCACGGATTCAAAACCCGAGACGCTGTAACTCCATCCCCTGGTTCTTCCGATCCGTTTTAATCCCCAGCCCGAAAGTATGAAATTTTTAACCCGGGCGCAGGACCGAATCTGATCAAGGGCGATTTCTTTGCGGACAAAACCGATGCCGAATTTTAAGCGTATCAGGTTTTCATCCACCGTCACTTGAAGCGAGAAGAAACAGGCGCTGAGGAAGGCGAGAAGCAGGGAAAACAGGATGCAGGCGTTGGGATTGGCGAACCGGACACAGCCGATGATCAGGCTGATTTCCGCGACCAGGGCCATGGAAAGAATACCGTATCCGATTTGAACTTGATGATAGGGTTTTGCGGATTTCATGGCCGGAGCCGGGTTAAGAAATCAGGGACAATGCCTCTTTTTCGCTTGCGGCGAGACGGAAAATGGAATCGAGTTTGGCGATTTCAAAAACGCTTTTGACTCCCGGGGAAAGATTGTAGAGAACGAGTTTGCCGTTGTAGCGTTTCATTTTCTGAAAGAGTTCGACAAAGGCGGCCAGCCCCGAACTGTCGACATAGTTCACTTTTTTAAGGTCCACCAGAACAGTGGGGGCTTGGGCATCGGCAAGTTTCACGAATTCCGTGCGCAATTCCGGAGAAGAGTGAAAGTCCAGGTCGCCCTGAAGAGTGACGATGTCAATTCCCTTGTCATCTTTTTTGAGTTCTATCTTCATGAGGGTCTCCTTTTTTTGTATTTAACAAGGATGAGTTCATTGCCTTCGGCGTGGCTCGTATTGTATTCCAGCTCATCCATGATGGTTTTCATGAAATAAATGCCGAGTCCTCCGGGCCGTGTTGGGGGCAGTTCCGGCGGCTGTAGTTTGTCTAGTTCGATTTTTTTTCCGAAGTCGCGTATCTTGAACAGCACCTTGTCCTCTATGTTCTGCGCGGTCACCCGGATCTTTTTGCCGGGCTCATTCAGATAAGAATGGCGGATGGCGTTGGTGCAGGCCTCGCCCAGCGCCACCTGGATTTCTTCCTGGGTTTTAGGGGCTAACCCGGTTTGTTCCAGAAAATGCTGCAGTTGTTCCCGGAGACTTCCGAGATGCCTTGGCTCGCTTTCGATTTCAAACGTTTGTTCGGTTGTTGAGACGAAGACGGGCATATCCGCGGGCGGTTTGAAATTCTGAATGCTTTCCGCGTAAAATTTGTCGACGACTTTCAAAAAAGCCTCCACCACCGCGGGGTCGAATTTTTTGCCTGACATGGACACGACAAATTCCACGGCCTTTTCCTTGGTAAAAGGCTGCTTGTAGGGCCGGGACGTGGCCAGGGCGTCAAAATAATCGGCCAGCGAGACAACGCGTGCCTCAAGCGGGATGCCCTCGCCTTTAAATCCGTCCGGATAACCGCTTCCGTCGAAATTTTCGTGATGATTGCGTATCACGGGAATCAAATCCCACATAAGGTGGGAGTTCAAAACAATGAAGTGGCCTTTTTCCGGGTGCTGATTCATGCGAGCCCGTTCTTCCGGCGTGAAGCTTCCCGGTTTGTATAGAAGTTCGTCGCGGATGCCGATTTTTCCGATGTCGTGGAGAAGCGCGCCGCGGCGCAGGGTGGCGAGGCGTTTATCATCCAGGCACAGCTCCCGGCCCATGGCCACGGAAAGAAGAGCGACCCTTTCCGAGTGACCGCGCGTGTATTCATCTCTTTCTTCCAGAGCCTGGACCAGGGTGAGCATCATCTCCATCAGGACTTCTTCACCCTTGCCCACTTCGCCAAGGAATTTTGTGACCCTCTTTTGAGACGTCCCCGATTTCTTTTTCATAAACCCTCAAATTATAGGCGACTTTCTATGAACTTGCAATTGTAACTGCTTTTAGTTATGCTTTGGCCATGCCAAGCCGGGAAAGAGATTTCCAATCAGCGCAAGAGGTAGGCAAGATTTACAACTCTATCGTCAACAAAAAAGTCCTCTGCGATTATTTTCTAGAAAGCGTTTTTCCTTTTGTCGGTTCGTCGCAGGGCTATCTTCTGCTGGCCGGCAATAACAACCAGCTTTGGCTTGAATCCTCGAACGGTCCCGCCAAAGAATGCCCCGCGGAAATCGAAGACCAGGCCAAAATCACGCTCCGGGAAGTGAAACCCTGCCTGAAGGGATGCCGGATTTTTCTTCCCCTGGTGGTGCAGACCAGTGTCATGGGCGTGGCCTGTTTCACCAAAGAAGCCGGGCCGGAATTTGAAAAGGAAGATCTCGATATCGGTTTCAATCTGGCCTGCCAGCTTTCGGGCGCGCTCAAAAACATTCTTCTCTATGAAGAAGGGCTTAAGATGGAGAGGCTCGCGGCCGTGGGGCAGACCATCAGCATGGTCATGCATGAACTCAAGAATATCGTCCAAATCGCCAAGCTCGCGGATGAATTGGTGCGCCGGGGAATTAAAAACCAGAATGAAAAATTTCTCCAGCACGGGCTGGACGGTATTGCCAAAGCCTTGAAGGAAATGGACGGTTTTATCTGGGACATGCTCAGTCTTACCAAGGATTACCGGGTCGAACCGCAAAAGACGGACCTTCGGGCCATTGTCGAAGAACTTAAGCATGATTTCGAGGAAAAGACCCGCGAACTCGGCATCACGCTGGATTTCCAGGTGGAGGATGGGTTGGCTCCGGTGGATGCTGACAGCCGGGCTCTTTACCGCGCGCTTTTGAATTTGGTTCAAAACGCCATGGAAGCCTGCGACAAAGACGAGTCTTTTATCCGCATCCGCGTTGAATCCAAAGACAAGGACTTTTATCAAATCAGGATTGAAGACAACGGCAAAGGCATGACGCCTGAAGTGCGCGCCAAAATTTTTCAGGCTTTTTTTTCAACCAAGGGCCGCAAGGGAAACGGGCTTGGACTGATGATTATCGAAAGAACCTGCAAGGCCCATCAGGGAAATATCCAGGTGCAAAGCGAGCAGGGCAAGGGCACCTCCATGACGCTCACCTTTCCGAAAGTTCTTCCGCGCTCTTAATATCCGGAAACATTTTAAATTTTTTTGATTGGCTTGT
>ASOC01000003.1 GCA_000405945.1 Candidatus Omnitrophus fodinae SCGC AAA011-A17 | reverse complement strand
TTCCCAGCGGCATTCCACTTTTTGACCCATTTCTGCAGACAAGTCCGACTGACATCACAAATCGTTTCTACTTCCTTGCAAGAATACCCAAGCATCAACATCCGTATCCCCAAAAGACGATTCCGATATTTCGCATTCTTTTCCTCAGCCATCATTTCTTGGAGATCCGCTTCGGTTCCATGCCTCCTGTCCGGTAGTATCTTTTTCATACTATCCTTTATCGGTCAGATCTTCACCTGCATGACAACTTTTGATTAGGAACCGCTATAATATTAACCTTTGATATGTATATCGAATCAATTTTAATCATCTTTAGCGGTATTTTTGGCTCTATATGACAGGAGATTGATCCTGAAAAAGCTTTAGAGAGTTATTGAACAGCGCGGCGTGAAACGCAGGAACCCTTGCGGAGAAAAAAATGATGTGCCTTCCCCGCTAATCTAACCCAATGCCCGATATATCCTTTTGTCCAATTCGTAAATCCGGACCCATATTTTTGCCGGATGTATTCCGTACGGGGGAAAAGGTACCCGGCAAAAAAGACGATTCTGGCAGGCCATGAAACCGGCGCTTCAAGAACCATTTTCGCAGGCCAGCCCATCATGGCTTCAGGATCGAGATCACTTTCAAAAATTGCCCTGACTGTATCGACAGATTCAGCAGACCAATGCTCGGTTTTGCAGGGTTGAATTAATGTTTCACAAACAGCGTTTAACATGATTTCAATCCGGCGTTTGGCATCTGAATTTAACTTTCCGCCAATATCCAAAATATCGCCTGCGTTTAAATTAAATTTATGCATCATTAAGGTTAGACCAACCAATTGAAAAAAAATGAGATATCCCCGGTCAAAATCCCCTGTAATTTCAAGTAAAAGATGCTGTGCCTGATGCTTGGGTGATAAAAGGCACACATTCGGTCCCAACTCCGGACATGGGGTTGCATTTTCCCACGCGCCGTTTAAATTCCATTCGGCAGAAGTGTCGCCGATTTGAAATCGGGGCCGCCATTGAAGATCAATATCCAAATTGCCTTTTATGTAACTGCTTCGGCCCAAAACTTGTACTAAAACATCTATTTGCCAAAGGTTTGCGAGCGGGTTCAAGAAATAAAATCCGTTCGCTTTGAGCAACTGTTTGCATTTTGTCAAATCACTATCCCTGACAAGGATATCAATATCACCCATGCGGCGAACCGGCGTCTCGCGGTAAATCATTTGGGTTTGAGCGACCCCTTTGAGCGGTATCACGGGAATCCCCGCTTCTTCAAAAAGACGGTTGTATTTCTTGAATTCCGCCATTTTCGCCACGTTATCCAAAACCGCTTGCTGGATATCGCTTTCCATGAAACTGCGGTTTGACGCAGGGACCTGATTCAAAATATTCGCCCGGTCAAGGGCCAGCGTTATAAAGGGAAGGATTCGATGGCGGGAAGCGAGGGCAATCACGGCCTCCCAATCGGTTATCGCATTTAACTTTTGAATAAACTGATCAATTGCCCCGGCATCACGATGTATAAAAAATCTAAGGGCTTCGAGGATGAAATTGATTTCCGGGGAATAGCTTTTGTTCATTATGAAGGTTATTCCGTGTCGACCAATTGTTTCCAGCGCTCCTTGGCCCACAGAACTGCCTCATCGTCATTTTTGAATCGGCCTTCTAGCTGCAAATCATAGCCTTCCTTGATGATTTGACCCATAACAGGCCCGGCAGAAAGGCCGGCCGCCATAAGCCTGTGGCCGGTAAGAAAAGGTTTGGGCTTGAGTTCATCGGCCTTAAACTCCTGAAGTTTGGCATTGAGGAATTCATAATTATCGAGTTTTCCGTGGCTGGACGAACAGTCGATACGGTGCAATTCCAATTCTTCCTTAAAGGTGTCACGGGAGAGGAAAGTCTTTAATTTTCCCTGCCTCATTTCTTTAACGTGCATGAAGCGCATGTGATTGCTCACCGCGGACACAATGGCCTCGATTTCCTTATTTGAAAAACGTAAGCGCGTGAGAATTTCACGGCTCATGTCAGCGCCGATGCGGTCATGCTCGTAAAAATGAATTTTCTCGCCATCTCGATGAAAGGTAGGCGGCTTGCCCACATCATGAAGCAAACAGCTGAAAGCCAGCGTGGGCGTTGGATTCTCCATCTTGTCCAGAAGCAGTTTGGTGTGCACGAACACGTCACCTTCCGGGTGATAATCGGGCGCCTGCTCGCAGCCCTTCATGGCCTCAATTTCCGGAAGGAGTTCTTTCAAGAGTCCGCTTTCAGACAGCAGTTCAAGCCCCAGACCCGCGTTAGGACGCGTAAAAATCTTGACGAGCTCGTCGCGGATACGCTCGCTGCTGACCTGCTTGATTTCCGGCACCATTTTTTTTAGCGTGAACCAGGTCTCTTCTTCAATTTTAAAGTTGAGCGTGCTGGCAAAACGCACCGCGCGAATAAGACGGAGTTTATCTTCGGAAAAGCGTTCTTCGGCTTTGCCGATAGTGCTGATTAACCGGTTATGGATGTCCTCGGCCCCGCCAACGTAGTCGATGATTTTATTCTTTACGGGGTCATAAAAAAGGCCGTTGACGGTAAAATCACGGCGTTTGGCATCTTCTTCCGGGTCGGATTTTTTTACCCATGACGGATGCCTGCCGTCCTGATAGCCGCCCTCTTTCCGGAAAGTCGCGATTTCAAATTGTTCGCCCTCGATAATGGCCAGCATAACGCCAAATTGTTTGCCCACGGGCACCGTTTTTTCAAAAAGCTTTTCCACCTGCTCGGGCGTCGCCGAAGTCGCCACATCGTAATCCTTGGCCGGAACCTTTAAAATACTGTCCCGCACGCAGCCGCCAGCGAAATAAGCCGTGTGGCCTTCTTTTTGGAGGATTTTGATTATTTGGATTGCAATTTCTTCTTTTCGAGATTTCATAAATTTGGGTTAATATCTAACTGAAAAAACTTTAATCTCACCAACGCACTCTTGTTTTTCGACTTTCATATCGGTCACCCTGGAGCTTGGCGGGCCTGTCCGGCACCAGTTCACAAAACTTTCAACCTTGTTCTGATTTCCCTCCACCACCACTTCGACCCTGCCATCGGCAGTGTTGCGGACCCAACCCGTCAATTTAAGCTGAACCGCTTGATCTCTTGCGTACGCTCGGAAGAAAACACCCTGCACCCTGCCTTCAATCAATAAATGAACACGAATGTTTTTAGCCGGCTCCGGACTCATGAGCAATCAAAAGGAAGGGGCGTTCAGATTTTATAGACCACGTCGTGCGGTCTTACGCGCGCCTTCACCTGAAGGCCCACTTCCTTGCCTTTGGAAGCGGTCTTAACCGCTTTATGATCTATTTCAAGAGACTCAACTTTTTGTTTAAAGTTGGTGGTGTGGCCATGAAATCCGAGCGTGTCTCCAATCTCGATTTTTCCTTTTTTAATTCTCACAACGGCAACTTTCGGCTTGGAAAAATAATGGGTGACAACGCCTACCGGTTCCCCTTGGATTGGTTCCGTTTTTTGGCCGAATATTTTTTTTACCCAGTCGAATATCATAATTGAATCAAATGCCGCTTCCCCGGATTGAAAGGGACTTGGCAATCTCCTGCAGTAGGAATTCCGAATTAAAAGGTTTGCTGATGTATTTTTCGGCGTAAAGCCGAATTCCCTGCTCTATATCCTGAGTTGTGGATTTAACCGTAAGCATGATGATGGGAATATCCATGGTTTTGTCACTTTTCTTGAGCCGTTTCAGCACCTCAAAACCGTCCAGTTTGGGCATCATCACGTCAAGAATAATCAGGTCTGGAAGCATGGCGTCAGCCTGCTCAAGGGCTTTTTTACCGTCCGCGGCCTTATACACAATATACCCTTCAGCCGCCAACAGGTCTTCCAAAGTTCTCAAGATGTGCGGTTCATCGTCAACAACTAAAATCCGTTTGCCTAATTTTGGAGACGCGTTTTCCATAAATTACCTCATGTTCTGCCTATTTTACTCTCTTGTCTCGGAATTGAGAAAAGAAATGTCGTGCCTTTTTGAACCTGACTCTGAACGCTTATGATGCCCCCGTGCATCTCAACGAGCTTTTTTACGACGGCCAGTCCCAGGCCAATCCCTTGAGACCCCGGCCCATGCTCTCTGTGAAATTGCGTGAACTGAGCAAAGATTTTATTAAGATTTTCAGGGGCTATGCCCATCCCCGTGTCTCGGACCGTAACTCTAATCTCCTCAGGGTGGTCCACCGCGTCCAACTCAATCTTGCCTCCGGCTGGCGTGAATTTCAGGGCGTTTTCGATCAAATTAGCCAAAATTTCTTCAAGCCTGGCCCTATCGGCGGAAACAAGCGCTAATGGCTTGGGGTTCATCTGACGCAGGAAAATATTTTTTGCTTCCGCGATAGGCTGCATGGCCCTTACAACTTTTGCGATAACGGCATTCACGTCAACCGGCTCTCTAATAAGAACCATTTTCCCGGCTTCAAGTTTAGAGAAGTTCAGGATATCCCGCAATATTTCTTCCAGTCTATCGGCATCTTCTTGAATAAGCTGAGCGTATTCCTTTTTCTTCGGATCAAGTTCCCCTACAACGCCGTGAAGCAAGTTATAAGTCAAAGACTTGATGCAACTGAGCGGGGTTAGAAGTTCATGCGAAATCGTGACAAGAAATTCTGTCTTAAGTTTATCAAGTTCCTTAAGCTGCATATACGAACGATGCAGCTTTTCAATCAGCGTTGCCTGCTTTTCTATCAAAAGCTGGTTACGCTCAAGCAGCATTTTCTTTTCACACGCCTTGGCCACGGCGCTAACGACCTGGTCAAGTTCAAAGGGGATGGGGATAAGATCATAAATCCCATAGGCAACCGTGCGTCTGGCCATGTCAAGGTCCGTAATATTGGCGAGCACAATCACCGCCACGTCGGGATCTAGACGCTTGAGTTCGAATAAAAATTCAATCCCGCTACTGTTTTTAAATTGGATATTGGTGATCACGAGGTCCACCGCATTTTTGCTGTACATTTGCAGACCTGTATCGGGATTCAATGCCTGACCCACACGGTATCCTTTGCGCTGCAAAGCCTCTCCGAACAGAGACTGCACCACGAGATTTTCTTCGACAATCAACAGTGATTCCTTATGGGATGCGGTTGTTTGCATTAGGAGGATAAAGGCTCAGGATTTTTTTTGCAGCTGAGCGACCCCAAGGCATATACCGACGAGGAGAAAGGTTTGGGTGAATTCCATCAAACCGCGGGTCGAAAATTGAAATCCTCCGGGAAGTCTGATGAGAAATGAGCCAAGCAGAAGAGCGATACCGATCCAAGCGAATAACTTTGGTATGTGGTTCACGTTTCACCTCTCCTTTTTAATTTCCGTGAACGCTCCACGCACTTTACAGCCGTGGAGCGTCACCCTGAACCCTGGTTCATGGGTAGAACAAAACCCAAAGATAGGTTGTGCACAAATGCCTGACCGCAAATATGGCCGAATACCCCAGCGCCAAGCCGAGTACAAAAAGGGATTTATTTTTCATGGCCGTTTGCGAATATCATTTTAGATTTCATAGTAATGCCTTACTTTCATCCGGCCGCTCAAGCTTGATCGTATCGCATACCGAAAATTTGTCTTGAATGCGCTCAAATTGTCTGCCCGCTTTTTCAAAGGAAGACACGGCGTTCTTCAAATGAACCCCCATGCGGCGGAATTCCTCGTCAAATTTTTCCAAATCACCGGTCAAACGCTGAATGTTCGCGAGTATTTCCTTGGCGCTAGACTCCACTTTAAGCCCTTGAAGCCCGCGGGCGATTGAATACAAATAGACATAGAGCGTATTGGGCGATACGGGAATAACTTTCCGGAGCTGCGCATACTCCGAAAGCGATTTCCCCTCTCCTAAATCGTCATCGCGTATAATGGTTTCGTAATAAACATTTTCCGCCGGAATATACATAAGCGCAAAATCCATGGTCCCTTCGTCGGGTAATATGTATTTTTCCGAAATTTGGTCCATATGATACCGCACATCCTTATAAAATTCCTTCCGAAAAGCCTTTTTTTCCGCTTCGGTGGCGGCGGATAAAAATTTTCTGAAATTTTCCAGGGGGAATTTAGCGTCAACAGGCACCATTCCCTGCCCAAGTTTCACCACGGCGTCGACCCTTTCGCCGTTTTTAAAGGCGTATTGAAGCTCATAATGCTCCGGACCCAAAACTTGCTCCAGCAATTCGCCTAAGAAAAGCTCCCCCCAGCCGCCCCTGACTTTCGGCGCTTGCAGTATTCCCTGCAAATTTCCCACTTCTTTGCCCAGTGAATTGCCGAGGTCAATAATGCGACGGTTGGCTTCTTCAAGTTGTCCCAGCCTGTTTTGAACCTGTCCCACCATATGGGTTGCTCCTTCAAGCCTTTCGCCGACCGAAACTTGCGCCTGTTGAAATAAAGTCCCCTGATGCCTCATCTCCACATGAACTTGGCTGAGGGCGGAATTTAATTCCTGTTGAATGGCAGCGGTTTGATCGCGAAGACGCTTTTCCAGTGAACCAATAAAATGAGTGAGGTAAAAAAGCACGGCCACACAGGCCGCCAAGCTAAGAAATGTAAGCAGAATTTGAATTGTCATAACATGTTGCCTTAATTTGAATTAGAGAGATTATACTGTTTTATGTGAAACCATTCAACGTGTTTTTTTAACAAGGCCGGGTGTTTGACATTAAAAGTGCAGGAATGCTATAGTGCAAGCCGATGACACAAGAAACGGACCAAACTGATTTTGAAATACGTTTTTTTGAGAAACTCGTGGCTTCAAAAAGCGATTTTGTGGAGGCCATGATTCCACTGGCTGACGCCTACACGAAGCGGGGTATGTATGAAAAGGGGTATGCTCTTGACCTCAGACTGTCTCAATTAACGTCCGCGGATGAAAGCGTATTCTATAATTTGGCTTGCAGTGAAGCTTTACTCGGCAAACGTGACGACGCTATTCGCAGCTTGCGCAAAGCCGTGGAACTCGGCTATATGGACTTGATACACCTTCTCCATGACAAGGATTTAAGCTCTATCCAGGATTTGCCTGAATTCCTGAAAATTGTGAATACCCTTAAAACGCGGTTGCTTAGCCGCTCAAAAGAAAAGGGCCTTTAAATCAAATTCAAATTGCTGTCTTCAATGTGAAGACTGCCATCCGCGGTGATGACGATTTTATTCCTGGTTCTCTTTTCCAATTCACGGATAGCTCTTGCGTCATGATGCAAAAGACGGTCGGCCACTGAAGGATGCGCAGTGATCTGCAGGGTCTTGTCATTGACGTTCATCAGTGTTTTTCGTATCAGCTTTATCACGCCAATGGAAATCGTGTTCGCTGACTTAATCACGCCCTTGCCCCCGCAGTAAGGGCATGAATCGTAGTAAGCGCTTTCTAAAGACGGCCGTACGCGCTGGCGGGTCATTTCCACCAGACCCAGCTCGGAAAGCGACAGAATATTCGTTCTGGCTCTGTCCCGCTGTACGGATTCGCGGAAAGTGCGTGTCACGCTTCTGCGATGGTCTTCTTTCTCCATATCAATGAAATCGACAATGATGATTCCCCCCATGTCGCGTAAGCGCATTTGGCGCGCGATTTCCTGGGCCGCTTCGGAATTGGTGCGGTAAGCGGTTTCCTCAAGATTGTTGCGTCCCGCATATTTGCCGGTGTTCACGTCAATAGAAACCAGGCTTTCGGTTTGCTCTATGACAATGTATCCGCCGCATTTTAGATAGACATTTTTCTGATAGGCCTTTTCAATTTCTTTTTCAATGTTGTATTTTTCAAACAAGGGAATTTCGCCGCGGTAAAACTCAAGATTGAAATGAACGTCCGACAAGTAAATGCGCAAGAAACGCCGGACTTTATGAAACAAATCCGGATGGTCCACCACAATGCGTCCCGTGTCTTCGGTAAGAAAATCACGGATCGTGCGCTCCACGAGGTCCAGTTCGCGGTGAATCATATTGGGCGCCCTTTTCTTGTGAATAGAGCCCTTGATGGTATTCCACTGATTGACCAGATAGCGGATATCCCGGACAAACTCTTTTTTGCTTTTGCCTTCAGCCGCAGTGCGCACAATAAAACCAGCATCCTGGGGCAGTTCAATTTCGGAAAACATCTGCCTAAGCCGGTCTCGTTCTTTTCTGTCGTCAATGCGGCGCGATATGCCTATTTTGTTATCTCCGGGCATGAGAACCAAATAGCGGGCCGGGATAGTGAATTTAGTGGTAAGGCGCGGTCCTTTGGTGCGGATGGGTTCTTTCACCACTTGCACCACGATTTCCTGCCCTATTTTAAGGATATCCTGAATTTTGACATCCGTGTTACGCACTTGCTTGTCATCCGCTTCTTCAGAAGAGTCAGTATCCTCATCCAGGGGCGATTTCAGCGCGTCCGCCACATACAGAAAACCGTCGCGGCGTGTGCCTAAATCGATGAAAGAAGCGCCAATGCCCGGCACCAGGGACTTGACCCTGCCTTTATAGATATTACCCAGCATGCGCTCATTGTCCGCGCGTTCTATGTAAAATTCCTCAAGCGCGCTGTTTTCAAGGATAGCGACTCGCATCTCGCTGGATTCCATGCTCATCAGGATTTCCTTAGATACGGGCACGGCAGGTGTCAAATCTTCCTTCCGGGGCTGATTGGAGCGGTGGCGTCTAAAAAAACGGTTAAAAATCATAGTGTCTCCTATTCAAAGTTATATGGCGGGATGGAGACACTCAGGCGAGACAGGCATGCAGATTAGCAGGCAATCTCGAGCTTATAGATCTCGAACTAAATGACGATTGGAATCAGGACTGATTTTGAAATTGCTTTTGCGGCTGTCCCTCGGAATCCACGATGGAAACAGTCACAAAAAACAGGGTTTCAATTTTGTTATTTCCGGATCCGGCCGTCTGTCGTTTAGACCTGAACAGTTTGCCTATACCCGGAATATCTCCCAACAAGGGAATTTTATCCTCAGAGGACGTGGTCGCATCCGTCAACAATCCTCCGATCGCAATCGTTTCTCCATCCCTGATTAAAACTTGTGTGGCAGCCGTGGTGATGGTGAAACGGGGCGCTGATAACGTCGCTGACACGGCCTGAAACCCTACAAAGGAACTTATTTCGGGTTTCAGGTCGACCAAAATCTCATCAGCTGAATTGATGTGGGGGGTGACACTCATAACCACGCCGACATCGCGCATGGTAAAACCCGTCACTTCAAAACTGCCGCTGGTCTCGTTTCTCTCAAAGCTCGGAATGCCTATTTGCTCTCCGACCTGCACCTTGGCTGTCTGATTATTCAAAACAACTATTCTTGGATTTGATACAATTTTTGTGTTTGTCCTGTTCTTGATAAGGTTTAATACTGATGAAAACTCAGTAAAATCAAGACGCCCGAACTTGAACTCGCCATTCGAGATTGCGGCCGTGGGTGAAGGAAAATCTCTTGCATCAAAAGTATTCGCAGTTATTGCCGCTGTCGTGCCAGTTGCTGTGGCGATCGTACTGGTAACTGGAGGAAAAAATTCCTGCAAAGCGCCTCCAAGGCCAGCGGCCCTATGTTTGCTGTTGGAAGCTGGAAACGGAAAAGTTGTAGGCCTGTATGGGCCAGAGGTTATTCCTCCCGCGACATTCCAGTCAATGCCGAGATTTTCTGTTTTTCCCAATTCGGTTCTCACCACTTTTGCATCCACATAAGCCTGCGGCGTCGCCTTATCCAGGCGTTTTATCACCTGCGCTATTTTCGTAATATTAGAGGCCACGTCAGTTACAATCACCATGTTGGTTCTTCCAAATGATTTTACTTTGCCGCGTTCAGTTAGAATTTCCGATATAGACTCTTCCACCTCCTGCGCGGTGATATAATTTAGCACAAAAGTTTCGGTTGTTAAATCTTCTTGTTCAACTCTTTCCCGTGTGGTCACGCGGATAATATTCCCTTCCCTTTCGTAAACATAGCCATAAGTGCGCAACACGACCTCAAGAGCCCTGTCCCAAGGCACATCGCTTAAACGGATCGTGACCGTTCCCTGCACTTCCGGACCGGCCACAATATTCACGCCGCTCTTTAAGCTTAAAATTCTAAGCACGTTATTGATATCAGCGTCTTTAAAGTCCAGGGTGACATTGGCGGTTGTTTCCGAATTGGCGCTAATGGGTGTTTCGACAGCTTGTGCACCTGAGGCAACACTAGTTAACACGAGTGTGACGAGCGCCATGACTTTAAAAAAGTACCTATTTTTCATGGGAATCCTTTCTTTTTATAATAACCTTCGTCTTTATATATCGTTAGCCTCTGTAAAAGCTTGAATATTTTTTTTATGCCCCGTTTTCCCCGGTTTTAAACGGCAGCCACACCTCCTCATCTTCTTTGGTAATCAAAACTCGCTCTTTTTCAATTTTTGAAATTTTGTACTGGCCGACGCTATCCCCCTCCTTGAGTACGGTGCCGTTAATCACGACCAAAGACCCCTTTGCCTGATCAAAAATAATCCCTTCCACGTGAAGGTCATGCGTGTCCATGTCAGACTTGTTTTTGGCTTCGCTGCCATCCCACGGCAAAAAGGGGTCGCGCCGGCCGCGTGAGTCATAGTGAAATGATTTGGAGATTTCCGCAATAGCCGGCTTACAGTGCCACGCTAACAGTAAAAAAAATATGAAAATAATCGGCGCTTTTCGCAATTTCATGCCTCTTGATTTCTTAAATAGACCTGAAGGATTAACCGGATTTCGCGGCCGCTTTGCGGCGTTACGGCTCCCAGCATGGATACTTTTTTCGCACGGATGAATTTTTTATAATCACGCAAATCACTTAAAAAGCTGCCCAAAGAATGATAAGCGCCGGCCAGCTCGATTTCAAATTCTTGACCGCTATCGCTATAAGCCGGTGCGGCGGCGGCCTGAGCAGCCGGCAAAGGAGGCGAGGGCGGTTTAGCCGCCTGAACGGTTTGCGGGGGCACCGTTCCCTTGATAGGTTTAGAAGAGCGCATTTGGAGATTATTCTGCTTGGCCAGATCAGAAACCATGCCCAGCATTTGCGACAGCTCTTCATCCATAAAAAAACGTTCTTCATAGGAGAGGATCTCACGGGCTATGGCATCCCTGTCAATCTGCGCTTTTTGCGCCTGGGAAAGCTTCGAACGGGCGGCCTGCAGCTCAGCTTTTTTAGACGCCAGCCGGCCTTTGAGGGATTGATAGCGTCCGCATGATGGAATGAGAAGGACCGTGAGAATGAAAAGCACTAGACTATACCGCACCCCCAAATCAATAAGAAGTTTGCGGTCAAATGACTTCAGAAAATCAAGTCCCGGTACTTTGGTCATGATTTTTTCCGGAATTCAACAATAAATTCCGTCAATTGCTGAGATTCCGTGTCTCTTTGCTGGGTGAATGTTTCGCTGCGAAAAACCGAACCCGCTTGGGCCGGATTGCCGGAACCGACATAGGCCTCCAGGGATTTTTTGATGAGCGTCACAAAATCGCCGATAAGGCTGGCGGAAGATCGGGTGTTATACGGACGCGCCAAGCCTTCCAGCCGCACATCCAATTCCGGTGATTCGGAAAACGTAAGCGCAGTCAGCCAAACTCCCGGCGGTAATGCACTGCTGATGCTGTCCATAACTCTGTCCCACTCAAGTTCCAGATTTGATAATTTGTCAAAAAACGCTTTTCGCGGCAAAAAACGCTGGTTCATTTCCTTGAGCAATTGGTCTGCCTTGACCAATTCAGGGCTAAGCCCCGACAGTTCGGCGGTCACCCCATCAAGTTCGCGGCGGATAACCCGGCCATGATACGTGACATACAACCAAACTGGGACCATTAAAGCCAGTAAAATCACGGATATTTCCTTCAAAGGCAGGGAAAGCACAGTCTTTTTTTCCGCGAATTCTTCAGGGAGCAGATTGATCCGTATCATGTCATTCTGTCCTCAGAGCTAATCCGACGCTTATGGGCAGCAAATGCCGGAGATTGGCAATTTCGTCTTTAGATATGTCGTTTGCCAAATCGATATTTTTCAGGCAATCCCAAAGCTCGGGTTGAATTTCCAAAACCTTTAAAAGATCGGATTGAAACTCCTTTAGCGTGCATAGCTCTCCGCTCAAATAAATCACCTTGGGATTATCAATTTTCGGATTATTGTGAGAGAAATAGTTTAATGATAGACGAATTTGGGACACCAGAGGTTCCGCCGCCTCTTTAAAAAGTCCCGCATGAGAACTCACGGCATTCTGTATATCCGCATCCTTTTGAGGGAGATCCGCCAAACCGCACTTTTTCTTAAAGGTTTCAAGGATATCCAGACTGCCCAGAGATATTTCCCGGATAAAGGCCGGTTCGGTGTCGGTTATCACCATGAGCGAGCAAGTCTCGGAGCTGATATCAAGCAGGACGGAAGGCCCTTTGCTTGAATTCTGATGCGCGTGGTTAAAAGCGTTGAAACAGGCGAACGCATGGATGTCTATGACCCGGATTTGAATACGAGTTTTCCGGAACAAATTAATCAAAGACGAGATTTCTGTTTTTTTGGCAGCCACGAGAATCACCTTCATATTTTTTTTATCCTGCCCGTCCCCGCCTAAAATATGAAAATCCGAAATAACGTCGTTGCTTTCAAACGGAATATATTTTTCAATCTCAAACTGCATGGTCGCTTTCAGCTCTTTGAGCGTCATTTTTGGAAATGGAATGAACCGCGTTAAAACAACGGGGCCAGAAATCGCGATATTCACTTTAGGCGTTGAAAGCCGTGATTTGGCCGTGAGGGATTCCAATGAGGCCGTTGAAAGAAAGGCCGGTGCCCAGGACAGTGGTTCAGCGCCGGCTTCTGGATTGGATTCCACGGCCTTGAGGGGTTCGGAAATCAACTTGGTCAGCACAGGCCGGCCGCCGGAAGCTTTCTGAAGTTCAACGGCGATTACGCGCGCGTGATTAAAATCCAGACCTACCGTGCATTCCCTTCTCTGCGGGGACCGCATAAACTTCAACAGGTTTGGCATAGTGATTTCAAAACCAGATATATTCATTTGGTATAAATTAACGGTAGTATAGATTAAAACAAAAGGTCAATAAACAAAAAAACCCCGACTCCCAAAATGGGAATCGGGGTTTTTTGCCTGAAACAGCGTGATTAACTCTCGATGGGGTTGCCGGCAGCGTTCAAGAAACGTATCACGCCGGTCTGGTCCACAAAGTAGCTATTAACACCCGTCACCTGATTCGTTACGGGAGAACATGTGACCGTATACGTGTTAGCTGTCAAAAACGTATAAGTAAACACATATCCCTGTTTCGTACCTGCTCCAAGAGTCCCGTCAATATAAGGCGGGAGAGCGTTAGAAAGAGCCACCAAAGTCGCCGAATAGGTAGGCGGGTTCTGGGCCGCGCGGAAACTCTCGCAAGCTGAAGAAATGGTCCTCATCGCACCTTTTGCAGCCGCTTCGTTAGAATTAACGCGGGCTCTGAGCAGGTTGGGTATGGCTATCGCTGCCAGAAGTCCTATGATCGCGACCACGATCATGATTTCAACGAGCGTGAATCCTTTTTTACTTTGCAGTTTCATAAACATTTTAATGTTCCTCCTCTAGTTATCTTCCCTGGCCCACACTTACTAATACAAGATCGATGCCAATATTATTGATTTTATAAGTCGTTCATATTAAATGAGTTACAAGAATTGCTACGGTGGGTTGTATATCTTTTTGTAAAGAATTCTGTCATCGTGTAAAAAATTTTTGACTTTTATATTGCATATATAACGGATAAAGTCTAAGAATCTTTAGTATAAAAGGATGAAGCTTTGAGCCAAGACCTGACGTCATCAAGAAAGCTTTTCAACCTGCTTCCATGGTTAGGTAGCCTGGGATTGCTTGCCGGGATTACTCTTTTTCTCTATTTTCCAGCGGGTCATTTTGAATTCACGAACTGGGACGATGGCATGTATATCGCCCAAAATTCGATTATTCATAAACTGACAGCCGACCGCGTTCAAAAAATCTTTTCATCGCTGATATTCGCCAATTATCACCCCGTCACCTTGCTCAGCTACGCGTTTCAATATCACTTCTTCGGAATTCAACCCCAAGGCTATCATTGGGTCAACATCGTTTTTCATATTCTCAACACTTGGCTTGTCTGCCTGATTGTGTTCCAGATAAGCCGGTCCTGGATTTTGTCCCTCACGTCCGCCCTCCTTTTCAGCCTCCACCCCCTTCAGGTGGAATCCGTGGTCTGGGTAAGCTCCCATAAAACCCTGCTGTCGGCTTTTTTTTCACTGGCCGCGGTTGAGACTTATTTCCTTTTTTTAAAACATGGAAAGCGATTCTTTTATTTCAAAGCCCTTATGTTTTACGCGCTGGCCGTGTTTTCAAAACCCGTTGCCATTACTTTCCCTTTAATCTTAAGCGGCATGGATCGTCTTTCTTTTCGGACATCCTGGAAAGATAATATCAGACGCATCCTGCCATTCTTGCTGTTTGCCGGAACGGAACTTGGGCTGGTGATTCTCGCGCACCTGAAAGAAAAGGCTTTCGCACCCATGGCCTCTCCCGGCCCTGAGTTTTACAGCGTTGTCCCGCTTTGGACCATTTTCTTTTATTTAAAAAACGCCGTTTTCCCCGTCCATTTGATAGCGCTTTATCCTCCCCTTGCCCATGTGAGTTGGTTCAACGGTACCTACGCCATTCCCGCTTTGATTTGCTTAACACTTATCGTTCTCGCTTTCGCATTGCGCAAACGGTTTGTTTATTTTTCAGCCACTTTAATTGGCTTTATCGTTTTACTAGCCCCGACCATTAATCTGCTGCCTCTAAGCGCGCCGGCAGCTGACAGGTACATGTACTTGCCCCTGCTTATGCCTGTTCTGTTTTTTTGCCGTTCCCTAGAAAAATTTTGGAACTGGTCAAAAAATATTTTCGCCAAATCACTGATCGCCAGCGTGATGACGGCCGTGGTATTCGCCCTTTTCACGATTTCAAGACACGATTTGAACCATTGGCATGATTCGCACGCCTTATGGACTTCAGTCTTGAGGCAACAACCCGGCCATGCTATGGCTCACATCAAGCTAGGCGAATATTACTATGAGAAAAGAAATGTGGATGAAGCCATTCGCCTGACAGCCAAGGGAGTTTCCCTTGGTCTTAACAACCCGGTTTTCGCAAAAAATCTGGTGGCCATGTACATGGCAAAAGGCGAATATGCCTTGGCCCGTGAAAACGCCCTGGCCTTCTCAAAGCAGGTGCCGCAGGATGAAAGATTTTATATCCAACTGGGCATTATCGAATCAAAGGAAAATCCGGAAAAAGCGTTGGAATACTTCAAAAAAGCCACGGAAATCAAACCGGGAAATCCATTTGCCTGGTTCCAATTGGGCCGTTTTTCTCTCGATTATCTGAAACAGCCCCAAACGGCGTATACGTGTTTCCTGAAAAGCCTCGCATTAGACCCCTACCATGCTGATTTTCATATCGCGATCGCCGACTGTTTGTCCCAAGTCGGATCCTATCAACAGGCCATCAACGTTCTCCGCTACGCGCTCACGCTTGATGAGCACTCGGCAGATGCCTGGTTGAATCTTGGGAATCTCCTCAAACTAACGGGAGATGAAAATGCATCACGCGAAGCCCTGCAAAAAGCGCGTGAAATAGCGCCTTCGCCGGAACCCTCGGCGCAAAAGGCAAGGCTCGATTATTCGAGCTGATACTTTTTGATTTTATACTGCAGGCTCTGGCGGCTGATTTGAAGACGTCTGGCCGCCCGAAACTTGTTCCCGCTCGTTTCCTTAAGAACGTTTTCAATCAGCCTTTTCTCAAACCCTTCGGTTTCAGTTTTCAAATTTCGCGAGCCGTTGGACGGCAGGACAGATCCCGGCGTTTCGCGGGAATGTTCAGACGCAACTTTAAGAATTTGATCCTCCTGGATGACGCCGTTGTCGGAAAACAGAATGGCGCGCTCCACAGCGTTTTCAAGCTCCCGGATATTTCCGGGCCAATCAGAAACTTCCGTCATGTGTTTCACGGCCGCTTCCTCAATCCGCATTATTGTCTTTAAGTTATGTTTCTGACTGTAATATTCAAGAAAATGAGCGATCAGCAGCGGAATATCCTCCCGGCGTTCACGTAAAGGCGGCAAATGAATAGGCACCACATTAAGACGGTAAAACAAATCCTCCCTGAACAACCCTTTTTGCACTTGGGAACGCAAATCCTTGCTTGTCGCCGCGACAAGGCGGACATCCACCTTGATGTCCCTCAGTCCGCCCACATGCCTTAATTCCTTTTCCTGCAGAACTCTCAGCAGTTTGGCCTGAACTTGCAGAGGGATTTCAGCGATTTCATCAAACAGAAAAGTTCCTTCATGGGCAAGCTCAAGCAGACCCATTTTGGTCGAAGTTGCGCCCGTAAACGAGCCTTTCTCATGCCCGAACAATTCGCTTTCCATAAGATTTTCCGGCAAAGCCGCGCAATTAATGCTCACAAAAGGTTTGGCTCTTCTTTTGGAATTGTAATGAATCGAACGGGCCACAAGCTCTTTTCCGGTGCCGCTTTCGCCCGTGATCAGAACCGTCGCGTCGTTGGCCGCCACGCGCTGAATCAGGGCGTGGATTTCCTTCATTTTTTGCGAAGTCCCTATCAAATTCCGGAAATCATAACGTTTTTCAAAGACATCGTTTCCTCCTTCGCCATAAATGATACGCTTGCTCGAAAGAGAGCGCTTGACGACCGAGCAAAGCTCTTCAATCTGAAAAGGTTTAACCAGATAATCACTGGCTCCGCCGCGAATGGCTGATATCGCCGTGTCAAGCGAGGCGTGCGCAGTGATCACAACCACATTGATTTCCGGATTATAAGCTTTAATCCGCTTCAAAAGTTCAATGCCGCTCATGTCAGGCATCACCAGATCCGTGATGACAAGGTCAGGCTGTATCACCGTCAGCTTTTCAAGCGCTTCTTGAGACTCCATGACAGGATGAACTTCATACCCGCGCTTTTCCAAGGCACGGGTAAGAAAACGCAAAATATTGGCTTCGTCATCGATAACAAGCAAACGCGCCGTTGGTTGAATTTTCATTGAAGTTTACGCCTTTCTCCGGTCTTCACAGCCTCGGCAAGGAAACGGTAAAAACACTTCCCCTGCCCGGCTGGCTTTTGACCGCGATATTTCCTCCGTGACTATGAATGATTTTATAGGCAATCGCCAAACCGATTCCCGTTCCGCCTTTTTTACCCGAGCGGAATGGTATAAACAGATGCTCCATCTCTTGCCGGTTCATGCCTAATCCCGTGTCTTTGAAATTCACTTCGCAATGCGAGTTGCTTTCATGCGTCCAGACGGCAAGGTCTCCGCCTTGGGGCATGGCCTGCATCCCGTTGTAAATAATATTGATAAAAACCTGTTTGATCCGGTTACGGTCGGCATATATCCAGCACGGTGAATATCCGCGGTATTCGTGAAGAACGTTGACGTTTTTTCCCTTTTTAATGAATGAATCAAGCAGGATAAACACCTCTTCCAGAACTTCATTCACGTTCAGGCGCTGGATGTCGAAAGATTCCGGCCGTGCGTAATCCAGAACCTTTTCAAACAAATCCTTCAGCCGCTGAGATTCAACGACGATCGATTCCATCATTTTTCGGTTCTCAACCGACAATTTCCCGCGTAAATCATCCTCAAGAACTTCAATGGACCCGGAAATCGCCATGAGCGGATTTTTAATTTCATGGGCCATGTGCATGGCCATTTCGCCTAGAAGCGCGAATTTCTCACGGATGTTCAGGGTTTGCTCCATTTTATCCACAGCCCGGACCAGATAATCCGCGAGAAAACCGATCAAAATAAAAATAGTCACACGAACGTAAACCATGTAGAAACAATAAAACAAATCCCGATCAAAATGAAAATCATAGGCGATACCAGGCATATAATCCGGCAAAACGCTCCAATGTTCCGCGACCACAGCGGCCGTAAAAAGAATGCTGCTCGCCACCGCCACATAAACAGGAGCTCTCCTGAAAAGAACAAACCCGGCGCTTAAAATCGGCAGCACGTAGAGTGTGGCCAGCACGCTGTCCACACCACCCGTGTAATAGACAAAAACCGTAATGGCTAAAAGATCCATGGCGATTTGAAAATAGGTGAGAATTTTGAGATGGCGCTCGGCTGCCGCCCAAATGATATAGACTAGGCTTAAAAATAGAAAAACGGAAATAACACCGTAATAAATGAATGCATTCATTTCAAACACAAAAGCACCCAGGGTGATAAAGACGGTGACGGCCAAAAGCCGGACAAGAATCAAACGTTTCAGTTTTTGAACAAGCAGCGGCTTTATCATGGGATCACATTTTAATCGCCTGACTAAGATTCAAGATGGGTAAAAACATGCATATCACGATTCCGCCAATCACTATGCCCAAAAAAGCGATGATCAAAGGTTCGAGAAGCGAACTTAGGCCTTCAACAGCGGCGTCCACCTGTGCATCGTAAAAGTCAGCTATTTTCGAGAGCATTTGTTCCAATTCCCCGGTTTCTTCGCCGACGGCGACCATTCTCACCACCATCACCGGGAACACTTTTTTTTTCTCGAGGGGCGCGGCAATGCCTTCACCTTCCCGAATGGAGTTTTTCACGTCGATAAGCGCCAGCTCAATCACACGGTTACCGGCCGTCGTCCCCACGATTTCAAGGGCCGTCAGAATAGGGACACCGCTTTTTACCAATGTGGCCAGTGTCCTGGAAAATTTACTAATGGATGATTTCAGGAACAAAGTGCCGAATATGGGCATGCGCAGCTTGAAATGATCCCACCAAAGAACGCCGGCCGGCGTGCGGATAATTCCGCGGAACACGAAGAAAATGACGGCAAATCCGGCCACGAAAACGATAAAATTGCTTTTAAGCGTATGGCTTAAATCAATCAGCATTTGCGTGGGTGCAGGAAGCGTCGCGTTCAAAGACTGGAATATTTCTGCGAACTTGGGGATGATGAAAACCAGCATCAAAGTCGTGATCGTCAGCGCTATACCGAAGACCACGATAGGATAAATCATCGCGGATTTTATTTTTTTCTGCAAATTGCTGATTTTTTCAAGATAGGTAGCCAGCCGGTCAAGGATTTCATCCAAAGTGCCTGAAGATTCTCCCGCCCGAACCATGCTGATGAAAAGCGGGGAAAAAACCTTTTTATGCTGTTCCAGTCCTTCGGAAAAGTTTTTTCCTCCTTCAACATCCGCCTTAATCAGCTGAATGATACGGCGGAATAAAATTTTTTCCGTTTGTTCCGTCAATATTTCAAGACTTTGCACCAGAGGGATGCCCGCATCCACCATGGTGGCCATTTGCCGGGAAAACACAAGGAGATCGTCTAATTTAATTTTTCCCTGTTTGCCGGTTTCCTTTTTACGCCTTCCCCGCCCGGCTTTCACCTCATTAACCTTGAGAATCAAATACCCCTGGCTTTTCAGCTCCTGCACCAAGGTGTTCGTGTCCGGCGCTTCTTTCTGCCCGTTCACGTTATTGCCGTTCGAGTCCTTCACCTGATAATCATAGGTAGGCATATTGATTTCTTTAAGCCTCCGAAGTGATTCTTAGAACTTCTTCCAGAGTGGTCAATCCGCTTTCGAAATTAAGAAACGCGTTTTCAAATAATGTTTTCATTCCCGCTTTCCTTGCCGCCTCCTGGATATCATCCGTCGATGCCCGCCGCAAAACCATTTCCCGGATTTCATCGTTCACCCAAAGAGCTTCCATAGTGCCGAGGCGGCCGTAATAACCGGTCGAATTGCAGGCCGCGCATCCCTTGCCGTGAAACAGCGTGATTCCTTTCAGTAGCTCCAGGGGCACTTTAAGCCTTTCGAGAGTTGCCTGCGGGATGTCATAGGGTTCTTTACATTTTTCACATATTTTCCGGCAAAGCCGCTGCGCGGTGACCAAAATAACCGACGAAGCAATGAGAAAAGGTTCGATATGCATGTCTATCATTCTAGAAAAAGCTCCGGCCGCGCTGTTGGTATGAAGCGTGCTAAGCACCAAATGTCCAGTAAGGGCGGCTTTCACCGCGATGTCAGCGGTTTCCGTGTCGCGTATTTCTCCCACTAGAATCACGTCGGGACTTTGACGCAATATCGAGCGCAGTCCATTGGCGAATGTCAAACCCACCTCAGACTGGGCCTGCGTCTGCGAAATGCCTTCGAGTTGATATTCAACCGGATCTTCGATGGTCATGATGTTGCGGTCGGGTGTATTCAAAGCGTTGAGCACGGAATAGAGGCTCGTGGATTTGCCGCTGCCCGTGGGGCCGGTGACCAGAATCATCCCATAAGGTTTGGTGATAGCGTCCCTAAACTTTTCCAGAGACTCGGAATTAAAGCCTAATTTATCAATGCTGACCCGGACATTGGACCGGTCAAGAACGCGCAAAACCGCTTTTTCCCCGAATTGCATGGGCAAAACAGACACGCGGAAATCGATTTCCCGTCCGTCCGTCTTAACCCGGAACCGGCCATCCTGCGGCACGCGCCGTTCCGTGATATTCAGGTCGGCCATGATTTTAAGCCGGCTTAACAGCGGACTGTACATCGCCAGCGGAGGATGAAAACCTTCATGCAGGCTGCCATCAATCCTGTACCTGATGCGGAAGTCATTTTCGAACACTTCGATGTGAATATCGGAGGCGCGGCGTTTCAGGCCTTCCCTTAAAATCAAATCCATCATCTTGAGAACAGGCGCCTGGTCAACCTCACCGCTTTCTTTGGATTTTTCATCCAAGGCCTCATCTTTGATAATCTCAAGCCCCTCATCTTCCATGCCTTCCAAAAGATCATCAAGCTGGCCTTGTCCGCCGCTGTGATAAATTTCCAGCGCGTGCTGTATTTCTTTGGACGTGGTGACAATAGGCAGAATCATGCATCCCGTGATCTGTTTCACATCATCAAGCGCGAAAATATTGAGGGGATCGCTCATAGCAACAGTAAGCACTTTGCCCATTTTCGATATCGGAACAACCTCATAATGCTCCGCGATTTTTTTCGGAATAAGCTTGAGGACTTCGGGATCTATTTTCATGGCTGATATTGTGAGCACCGGAATACCCAATTCCTGACTCATGAGTACGGCCAATTCCTGGTCAGTCAATAGCCCTTCGGAGACAAAAATTTCGGAAAGCTTGCCTCCCTTTGTTTTGTGAATTTCCACGGCCTTTTTTAAATTTTCTTCCGATATCTTCTTATTTTTCTGCAAGGCGTTGATAAGCGTTTCTTTGGTCAGCATCTAACCGCCTCCGGATCGCTTGCCGTGATGCGAACAACTTCTTCCATGGTGGTTTCGCCCTCAATCACTTTCTGGATACCGCTTTCGCGCAAGGTCGTCATGCCTTCTTGTCTAGCAATCCTTTTAATCTCATCCGCGTTGGCACGCCTCAAAATGGCTTCGCGCATAGATGGGCTTAAAACAAGCACCTCGGTGATAACCCGACGGCCTAAAAATCCCGAATCACGGCAGGCTGAGCAGCCGTGCGCGCGGTAAATCGTCAGTTTCGCGCCTGCCTGCTGCTTCATGAGTTTGAGGGTTTCGGCATCCGCATCCCTGGGCTGTTTGCAGTCAGGGCAGAGACGCCGGATAAGCCGTTGCGCCGTTATCATATGCACGGACGACGCGATCAAAAAAGGTTCTATTCCCATGTTCACCATGCGCACAATGGAACTGGAGGCATCATTGGTGTGCAGGGTGCTTAACACCAGGTGGCCGGTCAAAGCCGCCTTGATGGCAATATCCATGGTTTCAAGGTCGCGTATCTCCCCTATCATGACAATATTGGGGTCTTGCCGCAAGATAGAGCGCAGCGCGACCGAGAAGGTGAGTCCCACGGATTCTCGCGCATTCACCTGATTGATTCCGTGAACCTGGTATTCGACCGGGTCTTCAACCGTGGTTATGTTTTTATCCGGCGTGTGTAGATGGTTTAAAATCGAATACAAAGTGGTGGTTTTACCGCTACCCGTAGGACCGGTGATTAAAATCATCCCATGAGGTTTAAGGGCTGCTTCCCGGATTCTCGCCAGTTCAAGACCGGTAAATCCCAGGGCATCAAGGCTTTGGTTTTGAGTTTTTTTATCCAACAGACGGATACAGACCTTTTCGCCATAACTCGTTGGAATAATCGACACGCGGAAATCAACCTCACGGTTTTGCACTTTGGCCTTAAAACGGCCGTCCTGCGGAATCCGGTGCTCCGCAATGTCCAAATGACTCATGACCTTGATTCTGGATACAATAGCCGGCGCTATGGAAGCCGGCAGTAATTTCACTTCCTCCAGCAGTCCGTCAACGCGGCATCTGACCCGCGTGTTCTTCTCCCAGGGTTCGATAAAAAGGTCGCTGGCTTTACGCTTGACCGATTCAAGAATCACCAGATTGGTGATGCGTATAACCGGAGCTTCAGTCACTTCTTTGGCCAAATCAACGGCCTGTGTTTTCTGCGACGTGTGAAGCACGGGGGCACTTTCGAGTTCTTTCATCATGTCCGCGATTGAAACTTCACGGCTTTTGGCGTCTTCGGACTCGGACGGGGAATAGAATTTTTTAATGGCTTCGTCCAAAATGCTCGGAGATGTCAGCACGGGCTTGATTTTTAAGCCCGTGAGCGCTGAAACATCATCCCACGCCACGAGACCAAAAGGATTGGCCGTGGCCACCGTGAGGGTTCGCCCGAGCCGCGAAATAGGTATGATGCGGTTTTTTTTGACGTAGTCTTGAGGAATAAGCGCCAGCAATTCCGCTGGGATTTTGAAATTAAGCGGATTCATGACAGGAAGATTAAGCTCCTGGCTGAGAAAAATCGTGAGGTCGCGTTCCGAAATGATATTTCGTTGAATGAGGATTTCCGTAACGGGTTTTTTCGAAGACTTGGACTCCTTTAAGACGCTATCATGCTGCTCTTTGGTCAAAACACCTGTGTCGACCATTTTTTGAAGCCACTTGTCTTCCAACGAATCCGTCACTTTCAGTCCCCGCTTTTTTTGATTTTTTGTTCGGCCGTGGATTTAAATGCCATCTTGACTTTCAGGCCTTCGGATTTGGTTTTAGTGTAATCCGTTAATTTATAATTTCTTTTGATCGCCTCCTCGATTTCCGACACCGTACCCACAAAAGCCTGCACACGGCAGCCAGTTTTTTCCTCGATTTGACGAATTGATTCCTGGTTCGAAGGGTCGGCCATGACAACCGTCAGAATATTGTGAACTTTATCGATGGGTACAAAGGTGTGCTGGACAGCCAATTCAGCCGGTACGGATTTGATGGCTTCCTGATTGATGGTGAAATTTTGTACAGCCAAATAGGGAAAATTGAACTGTGTGGCCAAGGCTATCACGATATCCTCCTCGTGAACAAGCTTTAGCCGTATCAGGATTTCGCCCAATAGACCGGATTCGGTCTTTTGCACTTCCAGGGCTTTTTCAAGATTTTTCGCGGTCAAAACGCCTTGCTCTATCAGGATTTGACCCAATTTTTTGGGTCGAATTTCGGCGGACAAGGTCATCCTCCTCATATTTTGATGTGCAAAAAAAATTGACGCTTACTAAATCCTTAAGTCATGTTGTTTCAATGCATATCGAATGTAAAAAAAATTTGCTCTTTTTAACAAGTATATACTCTGTTTAGCAAAATTACAAAAAGCCTGAGAGCAGGAATATATTTGCTGTAACTCTTTCAGTTTGAACAGGTTAAAGCTTTGGTCTTAAAGGCAGAATAAAAAATTCAAGGGGCAAGAGTCACAATCGGGCTGATTCTTGAAGCAATGCGTTTTAGCGATATTCACAATTTGCGCGTGATAGTCATTATACAAGCGGGTGTCAGACGGCAGACGCGTCATGAAAAACGCCTGTACCTGCCCATAAGAACTCGTGACACGGAAAAACTTATGCCTGGAAAACACGCGTTTCGTGTAGGCATCCACGACAAAAAAAGGCTTACCACCGGCATAGAGAAGAATCGAATCAGCGGTTTCAGGGCCAATGCCTTTGACTGCCAGGAGTTCCTCGCGCAGCAGGTTTCCCGGGCGTTGGAACATTTTGGAAAGTGACCCATGGTAAGTTTGATAGAGATAATTTGTAAAATGCTTGATGCGGTTGGCCTTGATATTAAAATAACCTGCTGAACGAATAAGCCCTGCCAATTCCCGCTCGGGCATTTGATGAATGGCTTCTACCTTCAGGAAACCGCGTTTTTTCAACGCAGCAATGGCTTTTTCAACGTTTGTCCACGACGTGTTTTGAGTCAAAATTGCACCTAAAATAATTTCGAACCGGGTATCTCCGGGCCACCATTTGAGATGCCCATACTTTGTTCGAAGGGCTTTATAAACGCGCAACAAGAGTTTAGGCGTGACTTTCACAGCGGAGGAAGCCCCGGGCTTGCCCCGGGTCTCCGGAGCAGTACCCGCCCGGGGTTACAGGCCCCGGGCGGGTGGCGGCGAAACGAAGTGGAGCCGTCCCTTGACGGTTTTGACGTTTCCTTGGGCAGAAAACTGAAAGTCCGTAAGGACGTGTGACGAGCCCCTTCCCGGCCAAGTTCGCTTTTAAAAATAACTAATCGAGAAACTGAAAATATTTGGTTTGAGCTGAAATTTAAAATCTCGGAGGGCAGCCGGCAGGATTGCCGCTGAAACCTGAGCACTCTTCCCAAAGTCAAATGCGGGTGAAATTCTCTATTTTCCGGTGTAATGCCGACTTTATTTAAGCTGTCATCGATATCCCTTTTCAATCCGAGAAGCAATTCCGTTTGCCCAGATAGCCCTGCCCATAACACTTTGGGACTCGAAAAATTCGGAAATGCCCCAACCCCTCTAAGACCGAGCGAAAACGCATGGCGTTTCGCCGCAAGGGATTCCACCGCGTTACCGGCCGAAAGAATGAGATCTTCATCGATTTCACCAAAAAAACTCAAGGTAAGATGCGCCTCTTCCGGATTGGTCCATTTCACGCCGGTGAGCTGTTTTTCAAGGTTCCGGAAAATCGCTTTAATTTCTTCCGAATAAAAGGCGCCGAAATCAATGGCGAGAAAAGACCTTATTTTATTCATTCAGCAAAGCCCGGCGAAACATGTCGAGGGCGGACTGCGAGGCAAGCCAGCGGATACGTTCTCGTGTTCCGACAAAATAATATTTTCTCACTACCTTCGTATTTTCACCGGCCAGGCCTACAAAAACGATTCCCACCGGCTGCCTGCCCTGCGAACCGGGCCCCGCATTGCCGGTGATTGAAATCGCCCAATCGCTCCTAAACTTCTCTCGGACCGATTTAGCCATCAGCCAGGCCGTCTGGGGAGATACAGCGGAATAACGGTGCAACGTTCGCTTGTCTATTCCTAAAATCGCGGCCTTGATAGGATCGCAATAAACGACGGTTCCGCCTTTAACATAGCGGGAAGATCCCGGGATATCGGTTAGCCGCTTTGCCATAAGACCGCCTGTCATGCTTTCTGCCACGGCCAGCGTTTGACGCCGCTTAACCAGGAGTTTCCCCACCACTTCTTCAAGGGATTCTCCGGATAGTGAAATGAGGTGAGCGCCTAGACTGGAGCATAAAGCATTGCCCCAGAACTTGAGCAATGATGCCGCCTTTTTATGATTGTTCGCTTCGAAAGTCATGCGCACCGTCACTTCACCCGGTGAGGGATAAATCCCGCATTGGATATTGTTATCAGCGGGAGGAAAGCGTGTCCCCAATTTTTTCACCACGTCGACCTCGCTCATGCCGGTTATTTTCGCGTTCATGACAGACACGATTTTGGTTTTGCCGAATTGAGAAGCCAGGAAAGACACTATTTCGGTCTTAAACAAGCCTTCCATTTCATAAGGAACCCCGGGAAGCGCTATCAGCCATTTCCCTTCCTTTTCAATGCCGATTCCCGCCGCCACTCCGAAGCGATTATCAAAAATGCGGCTTTTGCGCGGAAAATAAGCCTGATACCTGGCGCTTTTATGAATTTTCCGTTTACGTTTGCGGAAATAATCCTGAATATGTTTGAGCTGGGTTGGGCTAAAGACCAAAGGCTGACCGCTTATTCTGCTGAGCACATCTTTGGTGATGTCGTCAAACGTGGGTCCCAATCCGCCGGTGGTGATAATAAGGTCAGCTTTTCCCAGCGCGTCCTCGAGTACTCGAATGATCATGACTGCATCGTCTTTCACAGCCACATGCTGAATGACCTCAAAACCCAATTGGGTGAGTTCTCTCGATAAAAACGCAGAATTGGTGTCGACAACATTCCCTGATACAACTTCCGATCCAATAGGAACCAGGATAGCGCGGGGGCTTAAAACTTTACGGGAGCGAGCCATAACACTGCTCTTAGCAGTAGATTCGCGTAAACACCGGCCAGGATATCGTCTAGGACTATGCCCCAGCCGCCCGGCAGGCTTTCGATTTTACGGATGAATAGAGGCTTGACGATATCAAAAAATCGGAATAGCGCGAAACCCGCGAGAACATTGAACAGGCTATGCGGCAACCACAAGTATGTCATGAGCATTCCCACTGTCTCATCCGCAACAATTTCCCGCGGATCTTTAGAACCGCATTTGATTTGGTGTTTTCCCGCTGACCAAACCGCGAGCGCGATCAATATTAAAAGGCTTGCCGCATATAGGACGGGCTCTCTCGGAATTAACAAATACAACAACACGCCCGCAACGCTTCCCCAAGTGCCCGGAGCAAACGGCAAAAACCCCAAATACCCGGATGTGGCCACAACCTCTATCCCCTTTTCCAGCCGTCCTTGCTCTTTTAAAAAAAGATATCCGGAGTAAAGAGTCATGCCCAAAGCGGCCGCAATGCCCGTTAAATTCAAAACATACAAGCAATCCAGCCAGGGTGCCGGCATGTTAAAAGAAAACGCCATGACATAGACGTAAGAACAACCTATGGACACGTACTGCAAAACAGTTTTAATCTTGCCTGACAATTCGGCGGCTATCACTTCACGCTTGGCGACAGAGCGTATCCGGATCATAGTGACCAGAACTTCGCGGATAAAAATGGGAATAATAATCCAGAAGGGATAAGCGCCCAATTTGGCGAAAATCCACATAGCGCCGAGATTTAATATTTTGTCGGCAATGGGATCCAGGATTTTACCCGTATCGGTAACGCGGTTGGTTTTTCGGGCGATGAGGCCATCCCATAAATCCGATAAAGCGGCGAATAGGAACACGCCAAAAGCCATCAGGCGCATCGATAAAAGAGGTGAGGCCATGAGTTGCGGAAAAATAACGGCCAGAACAATGCGCAAGAGGGTCAAATAATTGGGGTGCATCACGGCATCACAAATTCTCCGGTAAGATCATATTCCATGGCGCTTTTGATTTCAACATTGTAAAATTCACCGGCCGTGATTTTACCCGAAACCGGTTTGCGGATAAAGACCTGGCCGTCTATTTCCGGAGCGTCCCGGTAAGTGCGGCCGACAAAGCGTCCGGAAGGTTCTTCACGATCCACCAGCACTTTCATCCTTTTTCCAGCCAATTTCCGGTTATGTTCCAGTGAAATTTTTTGCTGCAGCTCCATAATCGTTTTTCTGCGCTCAATTTTGATTTTTTCAGGTATTTGATCCGCTAATTTTGCCCCTTCATCATCTCCGCGGGAGTAAGTAAACACCCCCAGCCTTTCAAATTTGGCGTCAGCCGCAAAGTCGTATAATTCCCTGAAATCCTCGTCGGTTTCCCCGGGATAACCCACAATAAAAGTGGTTCGAATGGTCAAGTCCGGAATCTTGGCCCGCATGCGTTCGATAAGGGGCACGGTTTTATCCTTAAGAATACCCCTTTTCATGCTTTTCAGCATCCTATCACTGATATGCTGCAGGGGGATGTCAATATATTTGCAAATTTTTTCAAGCCCGGCCATGGCTTCCAGAATTTCATCCGTCATGTGAAAAGGATGATTATAGAGGAGCCTCACCCATCCCAATCCTTCAATGGCGTTCAACTTATTCAGAAGCGCGGGCAGGAGATACTGACCGCCAAGGTCACGGCCGTAATACGAAGTGTCCTGGCTGATCAAATTGGCTTCTTTCATGCCCTCAGAAACAAGCCGCCGTATTTCAGTCTCGATAGATTCAAGGGGCCTTGACCGGTAATCACCCCGGAGTTGGGGAATGATACAAAAAGTACAACGGTGGTCGCAGCCTTCCCCTACCTTGACGTAACGAAAATGCGGAGGAGTAAGCGAAAAACGCGGTGCCGAATGATCATAAATAAACCGCGTGTCTTCCACGCGGGAAACTTTATCACCCTTAAGCACGGAATCGACGATTTCATCGATTTTTGAATAATCACCCGTGCCGACCATGGCATCAATTTCACTGATCCCCTCTTTGAGTGATTTATAATATTTTTGAGGCAGGCATCCGCAAACAATCAGGCCCTTGATTTTTCCCCGCTTTTTCAGTTCCGCCAATTCCAAAATAGAATCGATTGATTCCTTGCGCGAGTCTTCGATAAAGGCACAGGTGTTGATAAGCGCCACATCACAGTCGTTCATGTCAGAAGCAACGCGGTATTTGCTGGTTTTGAGAAGACCTAACATGATTTCGCTATCCACGAGATTTTTAGGGCATCCCAACGACACCATACCAACGGAAATGGGTTTATGATTCATGGCGTATGATACCCCGTAACGGGCATAAATTGCCAGTAAATCCATCGGTGTTAGGAACCCTTTTTAACTCAAGATTATTCATGGCAGGATTGCTGGGATAAAGAGTTAGGCTATATCGGTAAGACGTTCTACGAGCACTTCCCGTGGCCGGGTTCCCTGAGGCTGACCAACAATGCCTTCGGCCTCCATCATGTCTAAAATTCGAGCCGCGCGGCCATATCCGAGGCGCAATCTTCGCTGAAGAATGGATGTTGAAGCCTGGCGGGCCTCTACCACCACTTTGACCGCCTGTTCGTAAAGCTCATCTTTTTCTCCGAACTCGCCGCTTTCGCTTTCACCGTTTTGAACCTTTTCAACATCCACGCGGTATTCCACTTTTTTCTGATCCTGAATAAATTTCACGAGATCGGCTATTTCCTGGTCGGTGACCAAAGCAGCCTGCCCGCGAGTGGGTTTGGCGTCACCGGGTTCCAGAAACAGCATGTCGCCCTTGCCCAAAAGCTTATCCGCGCCATTGGTGTCCAGCACTGTCCTGGAATCCACCTTTTGGGCCACCTTGAAAGAAATCCTTGCCGGAAAATTGGCCTTGATAACGCCCGTGATCACATCCACCGAAGGCCGCTGTGTTGCCAGAACCAAATGAATGCCGACTGCGCGCGAGAGTTGGGCCAAACGCGTGATGGCCGTTTCAACCTTGTCCTGCGCCACGAGCATAAGGTCAGCGAGTTCGTCGATAACGACCACAATGTAGGGAAGCTTTTCAGGTATCTCAGGATTGTCTGATTTATTTTCCCGCTGATTAAAAGCCGCGATATTGCGCACCGTGCTAGCGGCCAGCAAGCGGTAGCGGTTTTCCATTTCGCCCACGACCCAATTAAGAGTGGCAGCGGCTTTGCGTACATCCGTAACCACCGGCGTTATCATATGCGGAATGCTGTTATAGACAGCCAGTTCAACCATTTTAGGATCAATCATGACAAATTTGACTTCATCGGGCTTGCGGCAGAAAAGAAGCCCTGCAATGATCGAATTAACGCAAACGGTTTTCCCGCTGCCCGTGGTCCCCGCAATGAGGATATGCGGCATTTCCACCAAATCCGCTATCAGGGGTTTCCCGCTCGTAGCCTTCCCCAGGGTAAGCGGTAATTTCGCTTTTCCATTTTTGAACTCCGTCGATTCCAGCAACTCCCTTAAATAGACAATATCTGTCACGGAATTAGGCACTTCAATTCCGACCGCGGACTTACCGGGAATAGGCGCAATAATGCGGATACTTTCGGCTTTAAGCGCCAGGGCCAGATCATCTGACAAACTGACAATGCTGCTCACTTTCACCCCAGGCGCGGGCATGATTTCATACCGTGTCACCGTAGGTCCCTGCTCAATTTCGACCACGCGCGCGTCAATATCAAAATCCCGCAGCGTGGCCTCCAGTAATTGCGATTTCACCTTGAGATCAGCGTCAGCATCCCTGCGCACAGCCTGCGGAACTTTTAAGAAATCAAGCGGCGGGAGCATATAATCTTTAGGCGTTGGCGTTTCCTTAGGCACGGCAATTTCAGCCGGTTTTGCGCCATTGGGTTCCTGCTTGGTCTTAACTTCAGCAGCTGCCGGTTTGGGAGTTTCTTTGACCGGCTTTTCCTGCAAGGTGACCGGCTTGAGCTTAACCTCCAGAGATTTGGACGGAATCACGGTGGGTTCATATTTTTTCACTTTGATCGGCATTTCTTTGGGAAAGAAAGACTTCTCAATTTCTTTCTCGGTTTTTTCCTTTTTGACTGCTGTGCGGCTTTCAGCATTTCCAGCCGGCAACACCTTCTTATTCTTGCTTAAAGCCTCAAGGGTTTCCGTGACCCATTCGCCGAAGGAAGCAAATCCATCCGTCACTTTTCCCACCATAACTCCCAAGTTTTCGAGAAGGGACGAAACCAGCGGAAAAATAAAGAAATCCGTGGCCAGAAGCAGCGAAAGCAGCATAAAGGAAGTCATGAGGATAAAAGCGCCGAGGGGGCCAAAATATCTTTGCAAATAGGTGTCCAGGAGATATCCCACAAATCCTCCCTGAATGGTCTTGACGCCTTCTTCTGCTGCTAGAGCGAAAAGCCCCGAGGAGGCAAAAAGTAAAAAAAGGAATCCTGCCCATTTGACGAGTTTTCTGGCTGGGACCTTTTGCAGAAAATGACAAATGGCCCAAAAGATGCACATCACGGATATAAAGTAGGAGCTATATCCGAATGAAAGCAGGAAGTAATGGGATAAATAAGCGCCTATCAGGCCCGTGGGGTTATGGATATGCCGGTTCGGCTGCGTGCTGAAATAGGGATGATCCTCCGGCCTGTGAAAGACCAGACTCGCCAAAGTGAAAACGCCTATGAGAAGAAAACACAACCCAATGATTTCATTGAGTTTTTTTTGGTTTTCTTTTTTCGTCATCCAGTTGTCTCTGCCGGCTTAGCCTTTTTCATGCTTAGATTGATTTTCCCCTGGTCGTCAATGCCGACCACTTTGACCGGCACTATGTCACCAACCTTCAGAAAATCCTCGACATTCTTCACATAGCCGTCCGCGATTTCGGAAACATGAACCAGGCCGTCCGTGCCGGGTAAAATCTCGCAAAACGCCCCGAAATTCATGATCTTTCTCACCTTGCCCATATAAATTCTTCCAACTTCGGGCTCTTCGGTGAGCGAGCGGATTTTAGCAATGGCTGCTTCCGACGCGGCCGCGTCGCTTGAAGCCACGAACACCCTGCCGTCGTCCTCAATATCAATTTTGACGCCCGTTTCTAAAATGATCTTTTTGATCACCTTGCCTCCCGGCCCTATCAAATCCTTGATCTTGTTCGGATTGACGTTTAGAACCGTGATGCGGGGCGCGTATTGGGATAAATCCGGCCGCGGCTTGTCAATGGACCTCGACATAATGTCCAAAATACACAATCTGGCCTCATAAGCCTGATCCAGCGCCTTGTTAATTATTTCGGTCGTTATACCCTTAATCTTGATATCCAATTGAAGGGCGGTGATTCCTTTGCGGGTTCCCGCCACCTTGAAATCCATATCTCCCAAATGGTCCTCAATGCCGGCAATATCCGTCAAAATTTCAAAACGTGCACCGTCAGTGATGAGACCAAGGGCAATACCTGCCACCGGCGCTTTTAAAGGAACTCCTGCATCCATCAGCGACAGCGCGCCGCCGCACACCGTAGCCATGGAACTGGAGCCGTTGGACTCCAGAATGTCGGAGACCAGGCGAACCGTGTACGGAAACTCTTCTGGAGTCGGCAATACCGGCACCAGGGCTTTTTCAGCCAAAGCGCCATGCCCGATTTCTCTGCGTCCCGGTCCGCGATTAGGTCCGGTTTCACCTACGCTGAAAGGGGGAAAGTTGTAGTGAAGCATAAACCGCTTGTAAGACTCCCCTTCCAAAGCGTCAATAATCTGTTCGTCCGCGCTCGTGCCCAGCGTGGTCACGGCCAAACTTTGGGTTTGACCGCGCGTGAAAAGCGCGGACCCATGTGTGCGGGGCAGTACGGAAATTTCGCAATTAATGTCCCTCAAATCTTTAAAAGAACGTCCGTCGGGGCGCTGTTTTCTGCCCAAAATCATTTCGCGGACGTATTTTTTTTCAAACTCTTCAAAGTTGGATTTGATAAGCTTTTCATCATAACCCTCCGCGGCCGGATCAAAAGTCGCCACAAGCTCCTTGTAGAGATTGCGAACTGCTTCTTCTCTGGCCTCTTTGCTGGGCTGCTGAAAAACCGCGGCAAAACGTTCTTTTAAAAACGCCTCAACTTTAGCCGTCACATCGCCGGGGGCCGGCTTTTTAGGAACAGCCAACTTCACGGGCGCGCATTGTTTAGCAAGATCTTCCTGCACTTTAATCAAAGGCTGGATTTCCTTCAGGCCGAATTCAATGGCCTGCTTCATCCTGTCCTCGGATATTTCCTTGGCGCCTGATTCAATCATGACCACCTTGTCACGAGTGCCGACAAGCACAAGGTCAAGCTCGCTTTGCGCGGTTTCCGCGTTTGTGGGATTCACCACCAAATTGCCGTCAATCAAACCCACGCGCACCGCGCCAATGGGCCCCTCAAAAGGAATAGGAGAGATGGAAAGCGCCGCGGAGGCGCCAATAACGCTCAAAATATCGGGATTATTCTCTCCATCCACGGAAAGCACGGTGATCATCACCTGGACTTCGTTTAAAAAATAGTCCGGGAAAAGAGGACGAATGGGACGGTCAACAAGCCTGGAGGTCAAAATTTCACGCTCCGTCGGCCTCCCCTCGCGCTTGAAATAGCCGCCGGGAATTTTACCGGCTGCGTAAGTTCTTTCGCGGTAGTCCACCATCAGGGGGAAATAATCCACGCCCTGCTTCGGTTCGCTTGCTCCAACCACCGTGGCCAAAATCACGGTTCCGCCGTATTGGACCGTGACGGCGCCGTGGGCCTGTTTAGCCATTTTTCCCGTTTCGATAATGAGTTCATTTTTTCCCGTAATTGTTTTTGCAGTTTTCATAGTATTACCTTTGGTTTGTTTAATGAATGGGTTAAAGGATGAATTACTTCCGAAGATCAAGTTCTTCGAGAATTTTGGTGTAGCGTTTGCGATCCGTTTCGGCCAGATAATTGAGCAAACGCCTGCGCTGCCCGACCATCTTGATCAATCCATAACGGGTATGGCGATCCTTGGAGTGTGTTTTGCAATGCTCTGTCAGCTCATTGATACGCTGTGTCAATAGAGCGATCTGAACGTCAGAGGAGCCTGTATCGTCTGCTTTCTTTTGAAATTTCTTAATGATTTCACTTTTTTTATCTTTGGTTAATGGCATTTAAACTCCTCGTCTTCATTCTAACTTATTGTCTTATCGTATGTTAAGCTTCGAAGGTTTGATAATTATATGATAGTCCAGCCAGAAAGTAAAGACTAAAAAAAACCTAAAAAAACCTCTCTGCCTCACGGATATCTTGTACGATTTGGGCTTGAAGGGCCTCAGGTGTGGGAAATTTCATTTCCGATCTTAGCCTGGTCAAAAAGTCAACTTCCAAGGTCTTCCCGTACAAATTGCCTTGAAATTTTAAAATATGGGCCTCAGGCACGCGAACCTTGGCACTGCGTTGGAAAGTGGGACTGGTTCCCAGATTCATGATGGCTGGCCATGAAAAATCAGGTTTTTTGACTAAAAATCGCTTAAACCCGCACCCTGCGCCCGAGAGTTGAAACTCAACAGACCTAACGCGTATCACATACACCCCGTCCGGCGGAAGCACTTCGCTGTGGGGATTCAAATTAGCCGTGGGAAACCCCAGCTTGCGGCCCCTGCCACGCCCCTTGACCACTGATGCGACCACCGAACACTCTCTTCCCAAAAGCCGCTTAGCAAGGGGTATATTGCCTTCCGCGATGAGTTTTCGAATCCGGGTGCTGGATACCGTGCCACCGGCCACATTAAGCGCCCGCACTGTGATGAGCCGGAATCCAAATTTGCGGGCCAATTCGGCCATGAGCCTGGCATCCCCTTCCCGCTGATAACCAAAACGGGAATCATGTCCCAAAACCACGGTTTTCACCTTTAATTTCCGCAAAAGAATCCGCGTCACAAACTCCTCGGGCGACAACCTGGAAAAAGCCTCGCTAAAACGCAACGAAATGCATAAATCCACCCCTTCGTTTTCAAGCAGGGATAATTTATGCCAAAACGAAGTCAAAAGTTCGGTTTTTTTTTCCGGAGTTAAAACATTCTGGGGATGTTCGTGAAAAGTAAGGACCGCGGTTTTGCCGCCGATTTTCTTAGCTTCAGCGCGTACTTTTTTCAAAATCACCCGGTGACCGCGATGCATGCCGTCAAACACACCCAAGGCAACTACCAGATTCGGAAAACGTTTTGCGGGAAAACCCGTCAGATCAGTGGCTAAAATCATTCCCGGGTTAAAGCTTGGGCTGCCGCAACGCTTTCCGTGTGCGGCAAATGACGCAAATAAGGCTTCAACTCTTCCGTGGTTTTAAGTGATTTCAAAAACTCAATGGTGACGCTATTCTCGATTTTAAAACCTCCGCTTGCCATGCGTCTTAGGACCTTGAGGAAAGCGTGAGTGCCCAACACTTCACCGATATCGTTGGCCAGGGTTCGAACGTAAGTCCCTTTGGAAACACGGCAATAAAATTCAATAAGCGGCAATTCAATGCGGCTGATTATAAGGTCATAAATATTGACCGCCTTTGTCGGACGGTCTATTTCCTTGCCCTGGCGGGCCAGCTTATAGAGACGCACGCCGCCCAGTTTAACGGCCGAAGCCATGGGAGGAAGCTGCTCTCTTTCCCCCTTGAAACTTTTCATCACGGAACGAACCGCCGCCTCATCAACGTGGGCCCAGGAAGAAGTTTTAAGAATTTCTCCGGCAGCGTCATGCGTGGAAGTTTTCGCGCCCAATTCCATAACCCCTTCGTATTCTTTGGCTTCATTCAAAAAACGGTCGGATAATTTGGTGTAAAGTCCCAGCAGGACAACAAGAACTCCGGTGGCGGTGCTGTCCAAAATCCCCGCATGGCCGACTTTGGCAATAGAGAATTTTTTGCGGATAAACTGGCAAACGTCATGCGAAGTCCAGTCAACGGGTTTATCAACAATCAAAACACCGTTCATCGGACCGATGGGATTTTTACCTGCACTCATGGTTTAGCGCACCGGCCTGGAAAAGGTGGGTTTTCTTAAATACTTGCGTATCACGGAAAGAATCTGTTGGGAAGCAGCGGACAGGTTCCCTTCAATAGTGCAGCCGGCCGATTTACGGTGACCGCCGCCGCCCAGGCATTCGGCAATGCGGTTCACGTCATTGCGTCCTTTGGCGCGGAAAGAAACCTGATACTTATTGCGGCCCGTTTCGATCATCATAAAAGACACTTCGGCGCTGTCTACGGCACGAAGATAGTCCACAAATCCCTCTGTGTCCTCAAAAACTGTTCCGGATTTCTCCATCATCTTTCCGGTAATGACCGCCCAGACAACGCGGCCGTCAAAATCGATGTTGATTTTGCGTAAAATTTCCGAAAGCAGGCTCACGCGATGACTGGATGACCTTTCATAAAGCCGCTCATTGATGCTTTCCGAATTAAGGCCCGATTGTATCAATTCGGCGATGATACGATGCGTTTTAGCGGAGGTGTGACTGTACCGGAAGGAACCCGTATCCGTCGAAATCGAAACATAAATCGGCAGGGCCGCTTCCTTGGAGACAGGCACGTGCAATTCCTTATAGAGGTCATAAATAATTTCGCCGCAGGCCGATGCCCGATCATTGACCAAATTGTAGTCGCCAAATTTGATGTTGCTAACATGATGGTCGATATTAATGATTTTGGTTTCCGGCCCAATCCATTCTCTGAGTTTGCCCATCCGGTGCATATTAGGACAGTCCACAACAATGCAAGCATCAAACCGGGGTTGTTTGGCCAGTTGTTTCATATCTTCCAAAGTGCGCCAGCCATTTTGAGGCATAACATCAAGGCGTTTGGGAAAAGCATCAGGGCTGACAATCCAGGGCTCTTTCCCAAGTTTCCCGAGCAAATACTTCAGTGCCAGCAAACTACCAATGGAATCCCCTTCGGGCCGGATATGCGCGGCCAGAAGAAAAGTTTTATGTTTTTTCAGGGCCTTCGCGACTTGCGCGACGGAAGACAGTTTATTCTTCTTTCTTTTTGTCGTCATTGGAATGTATCTGCCTGATAATGGCTTCGATTTGCATGCTGTGATCGACCGAGTGGTCCAATTCAAAACTAAGCACGGGTGTGAGCCTCAAGGTTAACGCGGCCGCGAGTTCGCGCTGCAAAAAACAACGGGCGCTTTCCAAAGCCTCAGTCGTATGGTCAGGTTTAGGTTGTGATTTCAAGACGCTGTACCACACCCTAGCATGGCGCAAATCCGGGCTTACCTGAACACGGGTGATGGTGACAAAGCCGAGCCGGGGGTCTTTAAGTTTCATCAAGATCAGAGTGCCCAACTCCGCCTTAATCAATTCTGCCACTCTTTCCGTCCGTTTACCGCCGAGCATAAATCCCCCTAGTATCTCGGTCCACCTTGTAATTATCGGTCTGTTCTTTTGATGGAAGACTTTGTACACAGCGAAGCAGTGCCGCGTGCTGCCTATGGCAGCCGCAGGCAGTACCGTGCTCCCTTAAAGATAAAAATGACACGGTACTAAAAAAATTCGAGATGCGATTCAATCATTTGCGCCCGGTCTTCCTGGCGAATCAAATCCGCCACCTTATCAAGCATCTGATTGACAGGTTTCTTTTTTTGTTTAAGAGACTGAGCTGCCGGGATATGTATGCAAACCTGAAGCACTCCGATAATCACTGACTATAATTTTGCGGCGAATTTTTCTATTTTGTAGGCTTCCACAATATCCCGCGGCTGAATATCATTATGGCCTTCTAACGCGACACCGCATTCAAACCCTTCCTGCACTTCCTTGACGTCATCTTTAAAACGTTTGAGTGAGGCGAGTTTGCCGTCAAAGACCACTATTTTATTGCGAATGAGCCGCACGCGGTGCGTGCGGGATACCCGGCCCTGAGTGACCACTGCGCCGCCGATATTGCCGGCTTTGGAAGATTTAAAAATCTGCCGTATTTCAGCACGGCCCTGCACCACCTCTTTTTGCGTGGGCTCCAGCATGCCTTCCATGGCCTTTTTGACTTCCTCGACCACCTCGTAAATGATGTTGTAATACCGCAGTTCAACTCCCTCTTTTTCCGCCATGACTTCGGCCTTGCTTTCGGCTTGGACGTGAAAGCCGATGATGATGGCGTCCGATGCAGCGGCAAGCACCACATCCGACTCGTTGATTCCGCCCACCCCAGCATGAATAATCCGGAGCTCAATCTTCGTGCTGCTGATTTTCTGAAGCAGATCAGACAAGGCTTCAATTGAGCCTTGGACATCCGCCTTGAGAATGATTTTAAGTTCCTTCAGAGCGCCTTCTTTGATTTGACTGAACAAACCGTCCAGGGACACGTGCTTTTTCATGGCTCCCTGCATGGCTCCCTGCATGGCCTTTTCCCGGAGTTTAAGGGTTCTTTTTTCGGCGATTTTGCGCGCCGTCTTATCGTCTTCAACCACGGTAAAAATCTCCCCCGCGCCGGGCGCGCCGGAAATCCCTAAAATCTCCACGGCAAAAGAAGGGCCCGCATCCTTGACGCTTTTTCCACGGTCGTTATGCATGGCGCGTATTTTTCCGTAAAAGGGGCCGCAAACCACAAAGTCTCCCACATGCAAAGTGCCCTTTTGAACCAAAACCGTGGCCACATTGCCGTGGCTTCTGGTGAGTTTGCTCTCAAGCACGGTGCCTTCGGCCGGCCGGTTGGGATTAGCTTTCAGTTCAAGGATTTCGGATTCAAGCAGAAGCATTTCAAGGAGTTGAGGTATTCCCTTCTGGGTTTTAGCAGAAACTTCGACGCAAATAGTTTTGCCGCCCCACTCTTCGGGAGTCAAATCCAGTTTTTGAAGTTCCTTTTTTACGCGCATGGAATTGGCGTTGGGCAGATCCACCTTGTTGATTGCCACAACCAGCGGAACACCGGCCGCGCGAGCATGGTCAATCGCTTCAATGGTCTGCGGCATGATACCGTCATCCGCGGCCACCACCAGCACCACCACGTCCGTGACATTGGCTCCGCGGGCGCGCATGGCCGTAAAAGCCTCATGGCCCGGGGTGTCCAGAAAACAAACATGTCCCTTGCCTGGGATGTCGACGCCGTAAGCGCCTATATGCTGCGTGATGCGTCCCGCTTCTTTGTCCGCCACATTGGTTTTCCGTATAGCGTCCAAAAGCGAGGTTTTCCCATGATCCACATGCCCCATCATGGTCACCACAGGAGGCCGGAAAGACAAACTTTTGGGATCTTCATCCGTGACCATGCGGGTCAGGATTTCCTCTTCCTCGATTTTTTCAACCGCAATGCCAATTTTTCCCGCGACCTTGAATACAATGGCATCGCTCAAAAGCTGATTAACATTGGCAAAAATGCCCATTTCAATGAGATGTTTGATCATTTCTGAAGGCCTGAGCTTGAGAACCGTTGCGAGCGTCCCGACGGTGATGGGCATAGACACACGGATAACCGTTTGCGCGACAGCCACGGCAGGCTGCGAAACTTCCGGAGCTACGGGTTTTGATACTTCAGGTTTAGGCGGTTCAACAGAAACGGCTTTTACGGGAGACGGAGGAGGCGCCACCACCGGTTTCGCCACAGGAGTCGGAACAGCCTGCGGAGCGGGCTTCTTAGCCGTTCCGGAAACCTCGTTTTCCACCAATTGGGCTATATCATTCTCAAGAAAGCTCATGTGGCTTTTGGCATCCACCTTGAGCCCTTTGAGTTTCTCAAGCAAATCTTTGCTTGATATGCCCAATTTTTTTGCCAATTCATGAACTCGCATAGATGTTAAATGTCCTTGTGTCTATTTCCTGAAGAGCCACCTTCAAGAATGGCTTTTTGCGCCGAGGCCACAATTTTTTCAGCGGTTTGAGGTCCAATACCCGGGATTTGGCACAATTCTTCCGGCGTGGCTTTCAGGATGTCCTTGATATTATGGATTCCCGCTCCCTTCAGAGCTTCCTCGATTTTTCCGCCCACTCCGTCAAGCGAACCTAGCGGTATTCTCTGGGTCAAACTGCGAATATCGAGTTTCCAACCGGTCAGCTTGCTCGCCAGCCTAAGATTCTGCTCGCGTTTACCGATGGCCAGCGCAAGTTGGTCATCGCTGGCAATGATTTCGGCCCGCTGCTCCGCCGTGATAAGATTGATCTGGGAAAGTTCGGCCGGGCTGAGCGCGTTGCGGATAAAGGTTTCCGGATCCGGACTCCACCGGACAATATCTATTTTTTCCCCTCCCAGCTCATTGACGATATTCTTCACGCGTTGCCCCCGAACACCAACGCAGGAGCCAACGCAGTCCACCTTGTCATCATGCGAAGTGACCGCGATTTTTGACCGCGACCCGGCTTCCCGCGCCACGGACTTGATCTCGACAATGCCGTCATGAATTTCAGGAACTTCCAGTTCAAAAAGCTTTTTCACAAGGTTGGGATGAACACGTGAAAGAATGATTTCAGGTCCGCGCGCGGTTTTCTTCACTTCCAGCACATAGGCGCGTATAGAATCCCCCTGGCGGTAAGTGTCTTTGCTGAACTGTTCACGGGCCGGTAAAATGGCTTCGGTTTTGCCGAGATCAACAATAATAGCTTTTTTGTCCACGGTGTGCACCGCGCCCATGATAATGTCGCCTTCCTTTTTGTAAAAATCATTAAAGATGGATTCTCTTTCCGCTTCACGGATTTTTTGAATAATGACTTGCTTGGCGGTTTGAGCGGCAATGCGGCCGAACTCGGCGTGTTGAATTTCCTTGCCTTTTTCCAGCACCCGTATCCTGAAGGTTTCGGGGTCCACTTCAATGTCAAAGTCATCAGGATTAGGAAAAGTCTTGCGGCAGGCGGATACCAGAGCGGTTTTAAGCGCATCTAAAAGCACTTGCCGGCTTATATTCTTTTCCTTCTCTATGTATTCGATGCTTGCTGCAAGTTCGTTATTCATAAAACTCCTATTCCTGTCTTTGAAAAAAAAAGTGGGCATCTCGCCCACTTTGGCCATCTCTATCATTCGTAATTCCAATAATATCAGGATGTTACAAATTTGTCAATAAGAGTTATATCTCCCTGTTCAGATTTGATCCAAGTTTTTCCGGGCTTCCAGAATCGCGCTTTTGGCTTCGTCACTTAATTTATCAAGAGGGATTTTGTCCAAGGAATCCGAAATTTCCTTGGCTAACAGCTTCTTTTGCCTCAAGAACTTAAAAACACCGTTAAACTCAGACGCCACTTCGCTGAAATAGTCATTTTGGCGCAGACGTACATCCGAAGGAATTTCGCCCGAGGCCAAACGGTTGAGCGTCATCCGGAAACGGTGGACAGGGCCGGCAACGCGGTGGAGAAAAAAAACACCGATCACGGTGAATATCACGGTGGCGATCAGGAAAACAAGGCTCACGCGCGTCACCAGCTGCTGGGTCATGTCCGACAGCAATTCATACGGACTTACCGATCCCACGCGATACGGATTGCCAAACAGGGCGTTTTTCATGGTCCAGTGAATCACAGAAACCACGATAAGCACCGTGGCCATCATCATGCCTATCATAAGTAGCGTGTATTGCCGCTGGAGAGGCTTGTGGATAATGATATTGCGCAGTTGTCTGCGGTATGCCGTTTGTCTGATCTCTGCCATGGGATTAACCCTGGGGATTATATCGGCAAAGAGAAGGAAATGTAAATTGAAATTATGCGGCTTGTGCCATTTGACGCGCGGCTGCCCAGCTGGCAACGATACCGCTAACCAGCTCAAGCACCAAGGCGTCGGGCTTCAGCGACCAGATTCCGTTTTGGCGCATAACAAGATTGTCGTCGGAAATCTGTTTGCGCAAAGCGGCAAAGCTGCCGCGCGAAGAGTTGATGGCATTGCCGAGAATCAAATCAAAATCCAGGACCTGCTGTTCCACGGCATTGCCGTATTGCTGTTTGTATTTCGACAAAGCCTGATTGCCTTCCAGCGAATTCAGCCGGTTCACATTGGTGCTTAAACCGACCTGTTCCAGCGCGTCCTGCTTTCCTATCAAGGTCGAAGCGGCCAGAAAATCATTAAAATTTTTGATCCCCGAAGCCTTCAAATCATCGCGGCTCGAGTTATACAAATCCGTGAGCGCTTTAGGGACCACGGAGTCTAACTTGCCTTCAAAGGGCACGATGGTGAGATTTAAGCCCGCGAATTCCGCCCGGGCGCCCGCTAAAACCTTGTCATCCTTGCTGGGCCACAGCACGACAAAATGCGCTTTGGGATTGATTTCTGTCAGCAAAACCTTGACCGTTTCTTGGGTTTGGGGATTGGCAAAAGAAAACGGACTGGCCGGATTCAGATCGCTTAAAATGACATTGCCAGAAAATGAAGGTTGCGGCATGAAAAGGGCCTTAAGCATTTGGAATTTGTCCGGATTCTTCTCTATCCGATGGAGAATATCCTCGGAAACCGGGGGCCGCGCGGAAACAGCATGGTCTGTCAGCGCGGCCAAAGCAGCGGGGTTATCTCTAAGCCTGCGCACTTCCTCCAAAGATATAATGCCGCCGCGAAATTTATGCGTGAATTCATCAGGAACTTTCGCCGCCACTGGTATTCCCGCCGCTTGCTTAACAGGAATGGCCGCGCCTAGACTTGCAGCGCCAAATTCGTCAAGATCAGCCCTGAGAAGCATTAGGATATCTCTTTCCAATTCAGCGGTCCAATTCGCATTTCGCCCGAAATCAGGCAATTTGTCCTCTTCTTTTGTATCAGGGTATACATTCTTGTCCGCAAAAAAGTGAACAGGCCAGGATATTCCGGGTCTTCCGTGCGGTTTTCCATCAACCGTAAAACCCGTGAGCGGCTGTCCGTCCGGTGTAATCGCATCAATGGGTTTTTTCTGCCTGGGATCATCATCCAACGAATGCCGGATATGAAACAGTCCCTGCCACGGATCATTATCAGCGTACTTCCCCGGCCTGCGGAATATGGAAACAAAAACTTCTCCGGGCTCATTTAAATTGATACCTCTATCCGAAATATAGTGGAAATAATAGCGTTTTCGCTCAACCAGCTCGGAAGGCTCGATAACCTTTCCTCGCACTTTGCTTCGCGCAATGATGGTGCCTTGAGAAATCACAATTGTTTTCTCGCCGGCTTCAGGTTCGAGATAAAGATCCGAACTGTCAATGACCACACCGGGTTCAATGACGAGAGTCACACCTTCCGGCACTCTTATAATTGAATTCATGATCAAGGCATCCGGATGAATATTCGGAGACACCTCGCGCAAAGCTTGACCTTCCCTGTTCATTTCGACAATGCTGGAATTGTACACCGATTTAGTCATGCCCACGTTAATCAAAGCCCTCACCAACACACGCCGCACGGGATTATCAGGACTGACCAGTAACTGGTACAAATCATAAAGCGTATGCACCATGCCCGTGTCATACCAAAACTGTCCAAACGGCGCGGCAGACAGGCCTCCGGCTTCATGCGCAATATGCTGCGCAATCATCCATTGCTTCATCCAATCGGAAGGATGATTAACATCTCTAAACGAAAAAGCCTTTTGCAATTTAGGATCATTATCATACAAGTCGCGCCAAAATTTTTCACCCGCACGCCCTGTCTTCACCATGGGCCGTAAGACTTGTCTCGACCAGTCAAAATCAAAATTTCGCTTCGGGAGCAGGGGGCTCCCCAAACCCTCTTCCCTATAAGGCCGCAAATAACCTCTCATAGGATGCAACATCTCCTCGGCAATCCGGCGCGAGAAGGCAAAGAAAAATGTGTTGGCATTGGTGAATCGGCTCACGGACAAAAACTGATCAAAAAAAACGTGTATGTCAACGGATCCATATTTGGCTATCGTGGCTTCCATGGTTTGATTAGCGCGCTTTCTCATGGATTGCCATTCATCAAGGCTGATATCCCCGCGAAAGGGAGCGGTGGCCGGTGTTTGGTGAAAAATAATGTCCCAGAGAGCGTCACCCTTTTTGCCGGGCAGCAGCCAATTGAGGAACACATGTTCCTGTAGAAAATCTTTCTGCTTCGGCAGTAGATGGTTAGCCGGGGAATCAGGGTCATCCATATGCAAAAGCCGGGCAAATTCTATAAAAAAAGCCTCTTTGCTCCCGCTTATTTTTCCCATGTGATAGCCCAGGATTATATCGAAAAAATTGTATAAAGGCCCCGGCTTTTCCACAAAATCGTCAACCCGGAGGTCCTGACCGATAAGGGCATGCCCCAATTGCATCAGATCTTCGTAATGCTGATAATCGGGCAAAGTGGCCTCAATGGCCCGTCCGTTATGATCGATATCGGGCAATATCCGGGATTGATACGGAAACATATAAAATTCACGGCCTTCCATCATAGCATTTTGGACTTTAGCGCTCACAAGAGTTGGGTTATCAGAGGAAGCCACCATAATCCATTCTCCGGGCGGAAGATATCTGGCAAAACTTTTGGACGCCTTAACACCGAGAGTCACGAACCTGGGCAACCCAAAAGGAATATCGCCTTTCGTACCTCCGGCCGCGCTTAATCCAAGCCCCCGTGAGCCGGGCCCGGCGTTATTGACAATATTGGTCACATCCACAACGCCCGCCGCTATTTCTTCTTTCGATAAGGGAGGTGTATAATCCGGATTCTCGCTCCCGTCAGGCAAAGTCGGGCTCAGCAGTTTAAGCAAGGGATTTAAAATATTGGATGTGTTTCCGCCGCGCTGAATACCGGATCCATGTTGGGCTCGTGTCTGGCTTCCCCAGTCCGCGGTTGAAATCTCCACATTTCTCAAAATCCCGGCGCCATCCTGCTCTAATATCGGCCGTGAAATCTTACTCGTAGCGCCGTCCGCGGAAACAATCACGGCTTTGTATCTGAGCTTGCCACTAGCCACTCTTTCATCAAATTCACCCGCGGTCCTTTCCGTCTGAAGCAAGTCAATGAAAGGACCGGGCAAACCCGCCCGGAGCAATTCGGCGCGCAAAACAGGCTCCGGAATGCCGAGATTCGTGAGATATTTCTCAGCCGAGGCAAAAAGTAGTGCCGGACTGCTCACTGCACCCAAGCTCTGCGCGGTGACGGTAGCGGCTGCGGTTTCCCGGCGTATGCGCTCCCTCAAATCCGCAGCAAACTGAAAGTTCGCGCCGTAATCCGCAATCGCAACCTCCGGACCGCCAAAAACGTGCTCGCCCAGATTAATGCCGGGCAAAATATGTCCCCGTTTATCCCGCGCATAGATGGGTTCTTTGGACCCCGGGTCAAACCCGGCAACATTGTGCCCAAGTACTATTTCACGCGAACCGTCCGGCAAGGATAATTTTTCTGCGTTAGTTTCTGTGACAAACATGGTTCCGGCCACATAAACCGGATTATGATTCACTATCCCCAAATATTGTGCGCCCTTGAAAGCTTCCAGGTTGCCCTGATGGCCTTTTGAAATGCGTATCACATCGCCCACATCTATTCCGGGCGAATTGCTCATAGTGACCCGCCCACCCTCAATCATGAACGTGCCAAAGGCCTTACCCTTTTCATTTACAAATTCATACTTCTCATGGGGAAGACTGTCAAAGTCAAATTCATCAGATACGTTTAAATGATAAAGATAATTGCCGGGCGTGAATCCTGTGAGTTGCCCTTCGATCAGGGATCCGGCGATAATGGTTCCGTCAGGAATGCGTATCACCTGCCCCGGGTGATAATTCCCTTTCGTAAGGTCAATGATACTGCCGTCAATGGTCACTCCCGTACCCAGCACTAAAGTCACGCCCTGCGGCACCCTGATAATAGAATCTGTGATTAAAAAGGAATCCGTATTATCTTGCACGACGTATCCTTCAAGCAGGGAATTGTGGATATTATCGAACTTCGGAAGACCGAAAAGTCCCCTCACCAGAAGCCGGTCAGCCACAGACTCTGCATCCGTATGCGTACTCACAGCGCGGTGATAGAAATCCAAAAGGTCGACAATTCTCCCGGTATCAGCCCAAAACCGGCCAAAAGTAGCGGGTCTTAAGCCCCCTACCTGCGGGGCGATATTCTCGTGCGCAATATTCCACAGCAATTCCCAATCTTTCGGATTTGGATAAAGCTTTTTAGCAGGAACACCGCCAGGTGGAGCAGTAGCCGTGTATTTGCCGGCCGGATTATCGACAGTGGGCGTCGCCATCCATTGCGCCAGCGTGGGCGTGATCATGGGCTCCAAAATATGCTTGGACATATCCAGGTCCGCCAAACCGGGGCGCGGAATAGTCGGCTTTGCAAAGGTGCCATTACCGGGATGAGTGTAGGAATGCCCATACCCCTGTTCGGAGAGCAAAAGTTTTGCCGCATCTTCGCTCATAACAATGAAAAATCCATTGCTGAAGGTTTTGAGAAATGGCCTAATTTTATTAATCAACTCTGTAATATTGCTGGAATAGTACGCCGGAACCCGAAAAGCGCCCTGAAAAATTTCCATCCATTCCGCCTCCGTCAATGAGGTAATCCATGGAAATGCGTCAGTGTATTTTTGCTGAAGGTTGCGGAAAACATATTGCCAGATTTGCGTGCCCCGGAGGCCCTGACCCAATATTTGCGGAATAACGAAAAAATCAATCATGGAGTCAATGCCGTGTTCCCCAACGCGGGCCTGAAGTTGAGGGCTCAACTTTGAATACACATTAGTATAGAATACCTGCTCGACCTCCGCGTCGGTCATTCCGGGCTTTCGATAAGCCTCCTGTATCGCGTTCCGCGCCACGGTTCTTAGCAGTTTGAATATATGCGGTTTTTCAACAAAACCGTTGGGTTTAATCTTTCCCTCGCTGTCCAAAAGATATTGCCCCAATTCGGATAGTTTTTTCAGCAACTCCAAATCAGCCCGTTCCACATTCACGACGTCAATATTGTCATCCTTGGCAAACACATAAAACTGTCCGGCGTCAGAGAAGGCCTGCGCTACTTTGGCTGCGACCAGCATGATATTGTCGGCAGGTACCACAATTTTCCATCTACCCTTGGGAAGAAAATGCGCGATTATTTTGGCTTGTTCTATTCCCTGCAATATCATGCGCGATCCCAAAAATCTCACATCTCCCTTGCTCGCGCTGACCTTGGTTAAAAAACCAAGCCTTTGCCCGAATCCCGGATTCAAAAGAATCAAGTCAACAACTTTATCCGGATCATCCGGTTGAGGTGGGTTTTGTTCTAAGGAGGCTTCCAGTCCCATGAATATGCTCGAGGCATTCCCCCCCCATCTTCTCGGCGGCGTAATGGCTTCTGTGATATCCACGAAACCTTTCCAGTGAAGGCCTTTCATGGTTGTGTCGGGGCCCAATCCCGCGTAATATTCATTAATCGTGGGAATCAAATCCTGTTGCGCTATAACACCCGTCACATTAATTTTGATCCGGCCCTGTTTGATTTCTTCATCAATGCTTGGCCTTAACTTGAGCGTGTCAAATAAATCCATGGTTTCAGAAGGAATTTTATACTTCTGCTCTAAAATCAAGCGTGCTATTTTTCTGTCTCGCGCGGGAATTGCACCATCAGGTCTCATGTACAATTCAATCAATCCCGGCACAGGGTCGGAAATCGTGGCGAATAAATTAATTTCGGTTTCCGCCATATCGCTATTTTGCCGGAGCAATTCAAGCGCCGCCTCTTTTTCGTTTGCTTCTTCTAAATTTTGAGGCGCCAGGGCAATGAGTCCAAAAAACATGACCATCGTATCCAACATCTGAAAATCAAAATCAGCATCATCTCCCAAACTTTGGGCATGAGACGTTGTCAAAGTTATGAATGATTCGTCAATTTGAGTGAATCGCTCGGCAGATAGCAAGACCTGATACCAGCGGGATAAAATTTCCGGTTCGGTCTGCTGCAATTTGTCGTCTTGTCCCGGGCCATAAGTTTCCATTCCCATGGCGTTAAGCCCCGCCCCCCTGCGTTGACTCCAACCCATGACATAGACCTTGCCTGGCCTGTACATCAAACTGTAAGGAACGCCAGGGTCCTGCACTTCAAGGATTCTCAAATACGCATTAGCTAGCCTCTCGACTTCGTCATAATTTTTTCCTGAAAACACCCTTCCCATTACCACGCCTTGATCGTTAACAAAAGAGCTGTAGGTACTGGTTCCTATGGTTTGAATGGGTTCTTCATGCGTGGTTTCAAAAATGCGGAAAGGAATGGTTGCATCCGTTTCTTGATCATGAATTCCAAAAAACAGCTGGAAATGCAAACTATTCATCGAGGCCTTGGCATTGATTCCGTTCAGGCCTATCACCGCGTTGGGATCCTGGAGTTGATCCACGATTTCCAGGATATCCCGTATATCATGATGATTCTGTTCGACATCAAGCAGTGGTCTTTGCGCTCTGGCTTTTTCAGGAATCACCATGGTCTGCCACCGTAGGATAGGTCCGTTATTCGGACCGAAATACCACTTGTTGCCCGAACTCGCGGTGAACTCTCCGATAACTCTATCCTTATCAGGCTGCTTTGTTCTACGCTTGGCGCGGTAATCCGCTAAAAGGCCGTCCGTATTCGGGGCGCTAGGATCAAAAGGAAAAACAGGCGACATGGTGCTTTCCCAGGGCGCTGGCGGACGGGCCGCGACATTTTTTTCGGCAAACATATTGGGCTGGTACTGAACCAGAACATGGGGATAGCGATGCACAATTTTAGCACCGGTAAAAAGATCCTGAACACGCGGGCTCACGGTGTCATCCCAGCGTTGTTTCAGAACCTCGGCTCTGATATCCGCAATATTCTCCGCTCCCATCGATGCGGCGGCTTGCAGGGTTCTCAGAAATTCGGCATCCACTGGCTTTAGATCAGCCGCGGGCATGCTGCGTCTTTTATAAGCCGCAGATATAGCCGCGGCGGTCACGATTTCTGCCTCCGCTTTGGTTTTGAAAGTATGGCGGCCCAATATTTCCAACACCCCTTCTTCTTCGGCTCCGACAGGAATGACATAGACATTGCCCTGATAAATGGCCACGTTGAACGGAATGCCCTCGGAATCCAAGGCATCCAAATAAGCGTTCACCACACGGTCCAAATCATCAAAGTCAGAGCCTGAAAATACGCGTCCCGCGACTGGATATTTGGCATTATCCGTATTGAATGACCGGACGGTGGTCTTGCCGTCCTGTTTAATCACTTCGCCTGCAACCACATTCTGAAAAAATGGGAAAGGCTTCCCTGGCGCACGCGGGAAAAATAGATGAAGATGCATACTGTTAAGCGAAGCGCCTCCATGGATGCTGTTGTGACCTATCACAGCTTCAGAATCGCCGACACTTTCCAAAATCTCAAGGCCGGCTCTGATATCATGCCGTCTGATTCTTTGTTCTCTGCCATGTTCCGGAAAAATCATGAATTGATTGCTTGTAATCGGCAGATTATTCACCCCGATAATCCACGTCTCATCACCGAAAAAAGCCCTGCCCGCTATGCGTTCCGGACGCCTTTCAGTCCATTCTTTTAGAAAACCATCCGTAGCCGTCGCTTGTCCCGGGACTAACGGATGATAAGGCTTTCGCGGTTTGGCGGGATCAACAGGCGCGGTATGCCACGGCCTTGTTCTCACCACTTCGCCTTCATACTCGGGAAAAAACTGGACTTCAGCGAGGCCGGTCAAATCGGGTCTATTGATAACTTTCACCGCCTCCACTCTCGCCACCATGCGCTCACTGTTGCCAACAGCCGCGGCCCATCTTCTTTGCAGTTCAGAAGCTCGGACATTGGTTAAATCTTCTTTACCCATGGAAGCGGCCAGAGCCAATTCAACAGTCGCGGCGCGCCTCAAATCCTCCGCCCCGTTTATGAACGGCATTTGAGAAAGAGCCTGGACACTGACCATAACGGGTGTTGAGCGGCCGTTTGGAACCATATCGATTTGAAT
>ASOC01000002.1 GCA_000405945.1 Candidatus Omnitrophus fodinae SCGC AAA011-A17 | reverse complement strand
ATCGCGACTTCCAACTGGTCAGAGTCATATTCTGCATCGGTAAAAGCGGACGGTTCCTATCATGTCACGATCAATGGCCAGGATTTTGTGATAAGCGGCAATTTCACGGCCACGGACGGAAGTCGTGATATTCAGTTAACCGCGGTTTATCCGGGAAGCGGGCCCCTGCAGACGGATGTTTCCGGCAAGGTGATTGCCGTGGATGATGATTTGTGGAAAGTGGCTGACAAGGCCGGGGAAACCGGCACGCTTGTGTTTGACAACCTTGCCTCGGTGGTTGAAGTTGTGTCCGGCCGCTTGGCCAATGTCGGGGCTTTTGCGTATCAGGTAAGCGGGAATGCCTCGAATGTGTTATTGAGAAGGAGTATCGCCGCGGATTCTAGTTCGCAATACGTTCTCAACGGCTGGCTGTACACGCAATACGATCAGCCTGACGGCACCGTGATTTTGACCGACGGAGTCGCCGAATACCGGAGCCATTTGGCTGAAACCCGCGACTGGATTCAGGTGGGCAACCGCGTGTATGACATGACCCGCAATGAAAGCGGCCAATACGTGTATGTCGAACACGGGGTGCTTCTTGCTTCTCAGGTGGTCAAATTGGGAACCAAGGAATACAAAGTTACGAAAACCAAGGCCGGCGTGTGGAATTTCTCCAACTCCGTGGGGCTGTGGAGGAGTAACGAAACAGGCCGGTTTGTGGAGATAGGCGGCATCCGTTATGAAATACAACCCGACGGCGCCGGTAATATCAAACTTGTTGAGCCTTTTGAACAGGCCTCTTCCTCCGCCCACAGCATGATTAAGGTTTCCAGCCGCTGGTTCAATTATGAAAAAATCGGAACCGTGTTCCGCTTTAGCGACGGCTCGCGCGAATACTGGAGTGATAAAGATGGAGCATCAGTGGAATTACCCAATGCGGCCTTCAGAATCGTGACGGCCGAGCCCCTGAAGCTTGAAGAAATCAAGCCCTCCTATCAGCAAATCCTGAAGCTGGACGGAAAGACTTTCACGGTCACCAAATTGCCGAGCGGTGCTTATGAATTGAAAGATATTGCCTCGGGCGTGCTTTTCCTCAGTTCTCAAGACGGAAAGACGATCGGAATCGGTACGGGCCATGTTTACGACATTACGGCCGTGGATGAAAGACGGATTAAATTGGTCGAAGCTCTGGTTGAGAGCCGGCATGCCGCGGATGAATTGATTTCGATTGACGGCGCAGTGTACGAAGTCAGAAAAGACCAGGCCGCTTGGATTTTGGCGGCTAAAGACGGAACGGAAATCAGGAGCTCTGCGCCGGATCAAATTCGCATCGGGGTTAAGGATTTCAGGATTGTCGAGGATGCGCCTGGCAGAATTCATCTTGAAAAAGTAGAACTAGCGGCCAGCCGTGAAATCATGAATCAAACCCTCAAGATCAATAACCTGCTCTATGAGGTGATCGCGAATGAGAACGGAAGTTACACGTTCTCGAACGGATTGCGCACCTATACGAGCGATCCTGTGACCAAGCAGATTGATATCGACGGCGTGAAATCCGAAGTGTCGGTGGCCGATCAGGGCCGGGTGACACTGGCCGTTCCGACGGTTTTGGGCGTCAAAAAAGCCGACGGTTTGATCGAACTGGACGGTAAACGGTACCGGTATCTTAAGATTGAAGACATGACCTATGAATTCCAGGACGAGGCCGGCAAGAAAATAACCGGCAGTTATCCGGCTCTGGACGGCGAAAACCCGATAGCGGCCGTTAAAATCAACGATGTGGAATATAAAATATCCGAGGATCCGGTCACACGAAAAATCCAACTCATCGAATGGGTGAAAAGCACTGAGTCCAAGGTGGACAACACGATTGAAATCGGAGGCGTCACTTATCAGATTTATCCGAACGAAAGAGACGGAAGTTATGTGCTTTATGACGGCAAACGCTATTATTTCAGCAATCCCGTGACCGGCACCATCAAACTCAAAGACATTGTTTACAACGTTAAGGATTTGATCGACAAGCGTCTGCCCCAGCCTTTCATTTTGAAAAAGGCCGATATTAACCGTGACGGAGTTTTTGACCAGAAGGACGGAGATGAATTGAAACGTTTGGCCAAGCATTACAAGGATGTGAACGGGGACGGCCTTATAGACAAGGGGGATGTTGACGGGCTGTTCACCATCATTGAACTTCAGGATCAAGTCAGGCCGGAGAAGATCAGGTGGGCTGATGTCAATCATGATAACAAGGTGGATTTCAAAGACGCGAATGATTTGGATGAGGTGGTCAAAAACCGTTTTGATTTGAACCGGGACAAAACGACTAATTCGGATGATTTAGTGATGATGGACGCCATTCTGAAGGCGATCAGCGACGGCAAAGCGTATCAGCCCAAGGTGCTGAAAGCCGCGGATGTGAACGGCGACGGTCTGGTGGATCAGCGGGACGTGGAGGATCTGGTGGCGGTTAAGAACACGGTTCTGGATATCAACGGCAACGGGAAAATAGGTGATGATGAACAGTGGCTGAAAGATGTCATTCGCGGAATCAATTTAAAGGTCACGGATGACGAAATCGAACGGGCCAATATCAACAAAGACAAGGAAATCAATGACGCTGACGTTAAACTTCTCGATGAATCGATCAAGAAGTATCCTTCGCTTTTGGTCGAGGCGGACTACTTCCAGGACGGAACCTTTGATGTCGACGATGTGATTAAACTGCAGGAAAATTCAAACGCGATCAGCCAGCTCAAAATGCTCCAGCCCCGGGATCTGGACCGCGCCGACGTCAATGATGACGGGGTGGTCAATGAACAGGATGCTGCCCTGATTCGCAGAGGGTTGCTGATGCGGAAAGACCTTAACGGCGACGGTAACGTCGATAGCCAGGACGTGGATATTATCACCCGTGTGATTGAGTACCGCGATCTTGACGTGATCAATACCGAAAGGTTGTCTTTGGCCGGCGCCGGCGCCCTCAAGAGTGAGTGGCTCGGCAGTTCCCGCATCCGCGTGGACGGAAGGAATCTATACGCGAGCAAGAATCCCAACGGGACTTACACTTTTACGGACAGCGAGGGAAGCTACCAGAGTTATTTGGGCGTCGATTTCGTTAAGATCGGCGACAAAATTTACGACCTGTATGTGGACGAACAAGGGAATATCAGCCTGGTTCAGCAGCACTATGAAAGCGCTAGGGTCAGCGCAACCCGCATCAATCTGGAAGGTGTCGAATATTTGGTCACGAAAAACGAAAACAACACCTACCGGTTTTTTAACGGCCAGACGCCCTATGACAGCGCCCCGGTCGATGTGACGCATCAACAGGTCAAGATACCCGTTGACGGCAAGGAAGTGGTTTTTGACGTGTCTGTGAATTCGGGAAGCGGTGAAGTCACTTTGATTCAGCCCCATCTCGTGAGCGTAAATATTGCGGAACAAGTGTTAAAGCTTTTTGATGTGGAGTGGGATATCACAAAACAAGACGGGTTTTATATGTTCAGCCATGACGATGAAAGCTACAAGAGCACGCTGGATGATCGGGTGATGATGCGGGGCGTGTCTTTCCTGATGTCGGTTGATCCAAAGTCCAAACAAGTACAATTGGTCGAGGAAACAAAGGCTTCGAGCACTTTGGCAGACCAGGTGATCGAAGTGGGTGGACATCAGTACACGGTGATTGACGATCATGACGGAACCTTCCGTTTCAAAGAAGGCGAGGTTGAAACATCGAGCTACCTGAAGGAAAAGAAAGTCAACCTGGGCGGCCTGCTTTACGACATCGAGCAGGATCCGTTCACGGGCGATATACGTCTCTTGGAAGCCCATATGGTCAGCCATGTGCTGGCAGATCAATTGATCGAGGTCGGTAATTATCCGCCGTACGACACCTATTACGTCACCGAAAACAATGACGGCAGTTATACTTTCAAAAATGTGAAGACCGGTGAAACTGTCGAGAGCTCTTTGGAGAAGGGCCGTGATCCGAATGGCCAGGAAACGGGCCTCAAGAAGAGAGCCGTGGTGTTGAACGGTAGAAAATTTGATATCCGCGATGATTATAAGCGCGGCGTCGGAATCATTCTTGAGGAACGGCACCTGACGGGAACGTCGAAGGCCAATCCCAACGCCATTTCCGGATCCGTGAAGATGAATGACAATAAGACTGAGTTTGGGTGGTCGATTGACAAATTCGGCGTTTTCGAAATCAACGGCGTGAAGGCGGATCCCGCGACCAATATGGTCACGTTCGGTGGGGGAACCGCTTATCAGATCAAGTTTAATCCGGAAACCGGCCAACTCACGCTAACCGGTGATTATGCCACCAGCCGCACGGCGGCCGATCAACTGATCGAGATGGATGACGAAACCAAATATTATGTGACGGATCTTCGTGACGGCAGTTATGTGCTTTTTGACGGTTATGACAGCTACACCACAAACGCGGTTTCAAAACGGGTGGATGTCAAAGGTATCATCTACGACGTCGTCGAAGATCCTTTCAGCGGCACCATCCAGTTGAGACAGCAAATTAACCACATCAGCAATAAATTGTACGAACAGGAGATCAAGATCGGTGACACCCATTATTGGGTGAAGACAAACGACGATACCAGCTACAGCCTCATTCTTCTGGATGATCCGGCCCAAGTCTATCAGTCCAATCAGCAATACATCACCGACACAGTCACGGCGAACTTTGACGATAATCAGTTGCCCTCGGGCTGGCACACTGATTCCGGGATATGGAAAACGTCTGATGGCCGCTTGGTCACGATCGGAACGGATAGCCGCACATTCGGCGATACGGGATTTGAAACGGAGGATGTCTTTAGCCTGGACCTCGATTTGACTTTTGCCGGCGCCAATGAAGAGGCCCAGATTTTATTTCAGGCCCAGGATCCCAAGAACCACTATGAGGCCGTGGTGCGGGGAGGCGTGAGAAATGACGTGTTTATACGCAAGGCGCAAAACGGTTATTACTATGACGTTGCTATGCCTGTGAAATTGCCGTTTGAAATCGCCCAGGGAGTTGCCTATCATTTGAAACTCAAAGTGGATCACGGGAAAATGGAACTTTACGTCAACGACCGCCTGGTGATCACCGGAAGCGACAACACCTACCATTCCGGAACCGTGGCCTTGTCTACCAACGATACGGCCGCTTATTTTGATGATTTGAAGCTGACCCGGACGCTCCGCAACAAAGACCCCTTGCAGGTGACCATCGGGAATGAAATTTACGATATCCAGAAAACGGTCAGTTACGGCGGCGAAGAGGCGGATGTCACGCACAACGGCGTGATTGACCGCGACGACATCGAGAAACTCGAGCAGGGGCTGAAGAATATTGATAAGGCCGACATTGACGGCGACAAAATCACGGGCAAAAGCGATCTGGATTATGTCAACCGGGTGCTTGACGGAATCAAGAAGGGTAAAATCATTCAGCCCAAAGATTACGAGAATGCGGATATCACGCATGACGGAAAAGTCGATGACAATGACTGGATAGCCATTCAGGGCGCTATCGATAGCCTTGAAGACAGGGACTTGACCGGCGACGGTCTCGTCAATATTCTGGATTATAACCGTGCAACCGACATAAAACGTTATTTTGATTTGAATGTGACTCCAAATGAAGTGAAGGCGGCGGATTCGAACAAGAATGGGGTGATTGACTCCGAAGACTATCAGGCGCTTATCAAACAGATGGAAAACTTGTACGTGGCTGACCTGAATTATGACGGCAAACTGGATCAGGATGACGTGGCCCTGGCGCAGAAAATGGTGGATTTTTACACTTTGGGCATAAGCTTCACCAGGGAGGATATGCGTAGGGCTGACACCAACGGTGATGGATATGTGGATGAGGCGGATTTGGCGAAATACAAAAGACTGGTGGAAGAACGGGGCACGCTGGATATCAATGGCGATAAATGGATTGATGAAAAGGACGTTTTGAGGCTTAAAGACATACGGCGCGGAATAGGTCTGCTGGGCACGGATACAGAACAGAACCTGATGGCGCTGGCCGATTTTAACCGTGACGGTAAAGTGGACGATCTTGATAATCAGATTTTCAAGAGGGTCTACCAGGATCCTAAGGTGCTTGATCTTGCCGGCTCGGCCGAGATTGATGCCACGGACATTGCCCGCTTGAGCCAGATCCGTGATTTTATCCAGGCCAAGGGTGTGCCCATGCCGGGCGAGATGAAAAGGGCGGATATCAACGGGAAAGACGGTGTGACTCTCGCGGACCGGGATGTCCTGGCGAATGCTATTGCCAAGGTCAGGGACATTAACGGAGACGGCAGGATCGACGACATCGACGTGATCCGCCTTCAGGACATCATGGAAAGCGAGCGTCTGGGAATCACAAAGGAAGATTTACAGAACGTGATTTATGACATCGACAAAAACTCGAGCCGTTTTGTCCTGGATGCCAACAAGAAACCGATCTATTCGATCAGTTTTGTCCAGGGCAGCGGCGAAACAAAGGTCGCTTCGGTATCGAAATTTGTGCATGATGCGGCGGGTAAAGTGGTGGCCGCCGATGTTTATGACTTGACCGCGGAGCAGAAAGCCGATATGTCGGAAAAGCTTACGGATAATGCGGTACTGCTTCAGCTTTTGAACGGTCTGGCTTCTGCGCAGAGAGTTTCCCGCGTGATGCTTGACCGGGACAGAAACCCCGTTTATTCCGTGGTTTTCCGCAAATCCGGGGCCGGTATCGGTCAGGATGTGGACTCACTCTTAAAATTTACCGCTGACCGCGATTATCAGATTTCTGTCGATACCTACGCGCTCACCCAGGCGCAAAAAGACAATTTGAAAGTCCAGTTGAATGACCGCGCCGCGCTTGATACGGCCATTAACGGAATCGTCACGCCGCAACGCATTTCTCGCACAGCCCTTAACAGCGACAGACGGCCTTTCTATGCCGTGATGTTTGCTACCTCTGGAGCCCTCGCCGGACAGCAGATTGAGGCGCTCGTGAAATATCCGCTGGAGCAAGGGGAAGTCAAAGTTGATTACTATGTGCTCAATGATAACCAGAAGGCCGAGATGACGGCACTGATCAACAATCGGAGCAAACTGGATTTTGAGGTATCCATTGTCGCTCCTTCTCAGCGGGTGAGCGAAAACAGGGATTTTGTGCCGGCTCAGTGGCCTGTCTTCCTGAGCGGATTCAGTACGGTTGAACCGACCACGCATCCCTTCACGCCCAATATAAATGAAAAGGATTGGCTGGCGATTAAGAAAGCCGTGGCCAATTACATGCTCGCCGATATCAATGTGGACGGCGTGGTTGATGACAAAGATGTCGAGATTATGAATCAGGCCATGCAGCATCAAATCAAGGGGCATGGAATCAAACCACAGGATTTTATACGCGCGGATGTGAATCATGACGGCCGGTTTGACGCCGTTGACGCCAGCCTGTTTTCATCGGTGGTGAAAGACCTGATCGATATCAACGGCAACGGGACATTCGGGCAAGATGATGTTAACGCGATGGCTGCCGCGAAAAAACTTTATGACAGCATGTTGCCGGCGTCCGAGATTCAGATATCCCAGATTGAAAAAGAACTGGGACTGGCCGCGGATTCCCTGCAGACTCAAATCAACCTGGGGCTGGCGGCGTTTGATCATGCTAAAGCCGTAACGGGCCTCGATTTTATCGACCGTGAAGAAGTGCCGGCCGTGAATGCCGCAGTTGCGGCCGTGGGGCTGGTCTTTAGAGCGGTTACGGGTGAGCCCACATGGGACGTGTTCATGATGATTGCGCAGGAAATGGTGGAGAAAAACCTGCAGTTTGATGCCGCTAAGACAAAATCGCTGGAAATGGCTCTGGGCGTTACCGAGGGCACGTTAAATCCGGAGATTGATCTGGTGAAAAATGCTTATAACCAGGCCAAGGACATTGCCGGTGCCAGGACACTAAGCAGGACCATGGCGGAAAAAACCAATTTGATTCTGACGGATGCCATGGTCAAAATCACGCTTTCCGAAGGGGAGCCGCTGCTTGCCGCCGTGCGGAAAATCGCTCGGGAAATCGTGAAACAGCGGGGAACTATCCTTAACAAGTTGAAACTCGCCGATGTGGACGCGGACGGAAACCTCACGAGCATGGATGAAGAGACGGTTTCCAAAGCGGTTTTTGAGAGCTCGGATATCAATAAGGACGGCCGCATTGATTTTGAGGATTACAAGAGAATGGAGGATTATTACGGACTCGGTCTCCAAACCGCCCAGGTCGAGAAGTCTGACGTGAACGACGACGGTAAAGTGGACTCGGCTGATTATAAGTCACTAAGCGACAGCATTGACCGCTACTGGAGAGCGGATCAGAGCCGGGACGGAAGGGTGGACACGAATGATCTGGACCGGTTGAGACAGATCGTGCAAGCGGTGAAGAAGAAAAATGTTAAGCCGCAGGATATTATCGATATGGACCTTGTCAGGGATGGCCAGATAGACGAGGGCGATATCCAGAAAATAGAAGAAATGATTTCTCAGGTGCCGAAATTCGACATCAATAAAGACAAATTAGTCAATCTCCAGGACGTTTTGGCGATATTCGCTGCCTGGGGCACAGACCCGCTGGCGCTTCTGGATAATTATGCCCAGCTGATGGAAGACTTTTTGGCTCAGGCACGTCTGGCGATGGATGCGGACAAAGTGGGCGCTCTGGCAAACTCCGCCAGGCTGACCCTGAAAGAAGCCAATGAGGCGATACGCATAGCCAAGGAAGTCGCCAAACTTTTAAAGAGCCCCAAAGATGCCAGCAAATTGATAGCGCAGGCTTCCACGAGCGGCGGGCGGATTGTAGCTGCCGAGCAGGCCATTGAAGCCATCCTGAAGGAGCTTGAAGGGCAGCCCCATTCTCCGAAACGGGTTGATATTCTCCGGGGCAATCGGGCTTCTGCCGAAGAAACTTTGTTAAGACTGAATGAAATCGGAAGCGCCGACCGGTTGAATGATTCGGTGCTTTTGGTGGAGCGGCTAATCGATTCCAGTCGCGAGATCAAGAAGTCCATCACGGATCTTTTAGCGGCAAATCCTGAAGATCCGACTTTGAAGGCTGAAAAATTGTTTGCCGAGGAAACGCTTGCTGCTTGTAGCAAGGTTCTCGACACGCTCGCGAAAGCGCGTGATGATTTTCTGGCCGCGGAGAACCAGGCCGCGGCTGTCAAATCACAGTCTCATGATTTGAAACTGGCCTCGGCCGCTCTGTTGAAACAGTCCAATGAAATAGACGATGGACAGGTGCTTGAAAATATAGAGACCAGTATTACCGGCATGATTCGCGATTTGGAAAACTCCTATCTGGAATTGCAGGACACGATGCGCCGGTTCCCGCTGGACAACCTTGTTTTCGAGGCTCTGGACGCGGTTTCAGCCGAACTGGCTGAGATTCGGGATATCCCCGGAATAATCCATGAGAAAGTCGCCACGCGCGAGATGATGGAGACTGAAGGAGCGTCGGTGGCTGAAGAAACCGATGCTTTGTCCAGGGAGGCGAGCCTTCTTGTCAGTGTTCTGGCTGTTTTGGGAGGCGTTGCGTCGACCCGTAGACTTTTTGACGGTTTGGCTGCGCAATTCATGAGCCGGACGCTAACGACCGCCGATTACTGGGCTGTATTCACTGATCTATTAGATGAAAAATCGGTCAAGGATATTGTCAAACAGTGGTTAACCGCCGCTGATTCCAAGGCCTCTTCGATGACCGACAAAGAGTATATTCAAGGGATGTTTCAGGCCATTCTCCGCAGACTGCCCAGTGACGATGAATTGACCGGGTATGATAAAAAAATCACCGACGGGACCCTGACGCGCGACACCCTGCTTGACGCCGTGATAAAACTTGCCGGCGACACCGGCGAGCGACCGTTGTCTATTGTTCTTAATAATCCTTTCCAGCTTTACACCTCGCGGTTTATCGAAGCCAAGATTGATTTGTTGGACATGGTTCGTGATTTCGTTTCCAACAATAGGTCTGTGGAGATGCCGATTCAAATCACCTTTGACCGGGTTCAGGACAGGCTGCAGGAAATTTCCGTTCTCATCGCCGAGAGAGAAAAGACCGTGAAAATTGTGGCCAATCAGCTGACGGATATTAAAAATTTTAATCTGAACTGGCAAACAGCCTATGCGAATATGACGAGTGTCCAAACGGCCGTGAATGATGCCGCCCGTATCGAAAGTCAGCTTTCGGTCGAGAAACTGCTTGAGGCCATTGATGATGAGGAGTTTGAGAACGCTACGGGCCAGGTGGTAGATTTCCAAGGCTTGGTTGATTCCATGCAGGAGGTCTGGACGCGCATTCAGGCGGGAAGTGACGTGACGGATATCGCGGTTCTGGATGTTGTTCTTAAACAGGACGCTGAAAAGTTGAGCGCGATGGAATCGCAATTCACCCTCATCTATAAGTCGCACTCGAGCGATCCGCGGTTTGTTGACCTTGCCGCCTCCATGGATGAATTCAAAAAGCAGGGACTTGATATTCTGAATAAAGAAGCAGGCCTAATGGGCAAGATTCAAAGCGCCCTTGATGCCCAGGAACGTCTTGCCGCCGAGAATACAGTGATGCAATCCCTGCTCGCTGATATGAAAACGCAGGAAAACGCTTATGTGCGCGGTGAGATTCTGCGTTTTTCGCGGCAGATGCTCAGCCAGAGTGAGTTGGGATGGCAAGGTCTTAAAGCTACGACGGACCAATACCCGAACTTTGGATTTGTTGCGCCCATTCTTTCCAATTCCACACAACAGCTTGATATTATCCGGAATCTGGCGGCTTCGGTGGAGCAAAGCTACAAGGAAAAATTGATTGCCACGAAGTCGGGCGCCCAGGCAGTGGAGGCCGCTAAAAAAGAGGCAGCCTCCATGGCAACTCTGGCCGGAATGGCGCAATCCACGCGAGATCCGGCCGAGATGAGAATGATCCTCCGTATTCTGGACAGTGAGTTGGGCGAATTGAATGATTTGAAGGCGGGCATGGAAGCCGCGGTCGCCGCAAACTCTTCCGACTTGGCGCTTGCCGGGAATTTTGACGAATTAAAGATCCTGGTGAATCAAGCCGTGACCGCAAAGAATAGCGCGTTGAGCGCGGCCGCTCAGAAGAACATTTCTTCAGAGGAGACAGATTCAAACGAAGCGCAGTTGACGGCTCTGGAAGGCATGATGAAGGCCGCGGAAGTAATCATGGGCGATGCCAATCTGACGGCCACGCAGATTGCCGGTTTTGATGTTTTGATGAACTCCATCATTGACCGGGTGAAACCGCTTAATTTCATCTTCAAGTTAGAAACCATGAAAAACTCCGCCCAATCGATTCTCGCTAAAGGAGAAGAGATTCTGGCGTTGAGGAGCGACGGTAAAAATATCACGGACTCAACGTCTGAAGACAGGATTTTAGGAGAACTCCTTCTGAAATGGAGCGGTGCCATTGATCACGCGGAAACGCTTTCGTATCTGGATGAGAGAGCCAGCGATATCAGCGCGAAGCTCAAGGACAAAGACCGACTGCTCGAGCGTCTGGCTGACGAAAACCGTACCCGGATCCAAATGGCCATTAACTCCCGGAGTATGCATACCATTCTTGCGGATGCCGAAAAATCGTCCGGATTGATTCACGCCAAGGTCTTGGAACTTCTGAAAACGGGGACTGAAGGCATAGAGACCGAACCCAGCGATTTCATGAAATTGGCCCGTGAAGCCATTGGGCTTTTGAGAATGGCTCCGCAGGCTTCGGATGCTCGCGGCTATTATGATATTTTGGAAAACATCAATACGCATTTCGACCAAGAACGGGAAGCGTTAACGAAAGAAGCGGCTAAAAAACCTGACGATATCCTGCTTGAAAATCGCATAACCCTTATCGAGGATTCGCAAAAGACGCTGCGGGATTTGATGGAAGAGGGCGGCCAAATTGTTGCGGCGCTTAAGCAGGAACTTGACGCGTTCAAAGACTTTGACCGCAAAATGAAAGCCCGGGAATCTTTTGTGGCCAATTCGTCCTCCACCGGAACGGTCGAATCGGCCGCGCTGGCGGGTATTCTGAATTCGATGTCCGGCGCGAATTCTGAAATGGCGGAAGGGATGGATGCCGCTATGTTCCTTATTGCTGGCGCTTATCGCAATCCTCTGGCCCAAGAGGAGTTCACTCGTCTTAAAGATATGATGACCCATGCGCGCGCTATCATGAATTCAACTAGAGACCGCCAGGAACTGGCTTACGGCGCTGCGACCGACGCAAAATCATTGTCCAGCAAGGCCAAGGCGGCCGTGCTTTTGGGCGGCCAAATCCTTGCCATGATGGATCAGGGGATTGACCCGGATACGGTTGTGTCGCTGGGCAGAGTCTGGGATGAAATGTCCCGTGAGATAGAGCGGCTCAAAAGGATAGGATCCGAGCTTAAGGCCCAGAATATCGGCAATGCCGCGGTGAGCGAAGCTATGGCCCAAATTAATTTTGCCGGCGAAGAGATTAAAAAGTTAAAAGTCCAGGCGGATGCTAAAGTCGTCGAAGTCGGTGGATTGCTGGACACCGTCCAAGATCTGGTTGAAAAGAGTGACGCTGCCGCTGAGGCGAGCCGTGAGCTCTATCGTCATATAAAATCGTCGTCCGATTTCACGAGCATTCATGATTGGCTGACGACCATTGAAAAGTCCGGCGATGAGTTGTTCTCGCTGTACGAAAGAGCGGAACTGGCGATAGGAATCAAAAAAGTCAGCAGCCTGATCCAGGAGAAGGTGGATATCATCCGGGTGAACGCGGAGGAGGTCCATGGACTGATTGAGGAGCTTAAAGAAAATGTTTTGTCGCGCGAGGCTGTGACTTCCGCGGGCGAAAGCCTTAAAACTTATCTGAATGACCGTCTGAATGACTTGGTAGATTTGCAGAACAGGATAGCGTTAATGCCTTCCGCAAGTCTGGACCTGACCCGGCGGCTCCTGGTTACGATTGAAAAACAGGTTGATTCGGCGGAGCGGGTGATGTTTGATATCCGTCTTAATCAGACGATCTCAGAGCCCTTTGCCCGGCGTTTAGCGCAAGCAGATGATCTTTTAGCGCAATTCCGTCTGCGGGTTGCCGAACTTGACCTGAAGATGACAGCGGATGAAGGGCAGGCCGATCAGGGATCTTCGCTCATCAAGGCCGCGGATACTTTTACCCGCAGAATCGCGGGCTTCCAGGAAGACGCTGCCGCGGCCGCTGATGTTCAGATGGCTGTTTTGGCAGATGAACTAGCCAGGGAAGCACTAAACAGCCTCAAAGACCTAGAAACCGCGGGTAAGGCCCGTTACGCGCAAAATCCAACGGATGATCTGAAAAAGAACTTGGATGCGCTGGCCGAGAAAATCAAAAACGCGGAAGAACGGGCAGTCCAAGTGCGTGAGGACGCGACCCGCAAGTCTCTCGACGCCCTGAAATTGCAAATGAACAATTTCAAGGATGCCTTTTCAAAATCCGTGACTTTACTCAAAGGTTCCGTAAACCTCGACGAATTGCCCGCTTACTTTGAAGTAACGGAATCCCTGTGGGATCAGGTCCACGGAAGTTTGAACGAGGCCCGGTCTTTGTTTATGCCTTACAGTGAAAAGCAGACGTTTGTGAATCAATTCAACGAGATTAAGAAAATTGCGGACAGCATTGATGTCATGTATGCGGATGCGAAGACCGCCAAAGACACTATCGCGGCTGTTTTGACCGACAATCGTTCGTACACGGAAATAGTCCAGAAGTCGCTTGATTTGATCCGGCTAGCGGCGGCAAAAGCCCAGGAAACGACCAACGCCGATGAAGCGGTGCTTTTCAGTCAATTGGCTGATCACCTGAGCGAGAATGCCTATCAGGCAGTTTTGGCCGCAAGACTATTCAGTGAAGGAGAACACAAGAGCACCACGGTCACCGCCAATCTTCTGGCCGCGGATAGCGCCTATGCGCAGATTCTGGCGTCCCGCGAGGGCGCGGCCATTGCCATGCGCAAGGCCCTGGCCAAGACAACAAATGGGACTTCAGCTGTTGCCGATGTCCAACTTGGCCTGGATGCTATCAAACTGGTGCTTGACCGGGCCCAGGCAAAGGCTGTGGAGGCCGGTAATCAGCGGTATAACTGGGGGTATGACAGTCTCAAGGATTTGGTGGTGATTAACTATCAGATCGCGAAAGATATCAAGGATAAAATGACCCTCCGTAAGAGTGAAGCGGCCGCTGTTCTCAATCCCAGCGATCCTGACGCTGATAAAAATCTGAAGGATATTGACAATCTCCTCGCGCAATTGAACACCCTGCTCGGCGCCGCTAAAACGGCGATTAACGACGCCTTGAAGGATGACGTCCAGTGGACGTTTGAAGGGCTGGAGGCTTTTGATATCGACAAGCAAACACTGACAAAAATGGAAACTGTCAACCTGTCCGCTTCGGAAAGCAAAATATGGGCTACTACGGTGGATGGCTCTTTGACACAAACTTCATCCTTGCCGTATCAATACCTTGTCTCCAATTTAAAGACGACAGTCCAGAACCAGGCTTGGCTGATGTATGAGGATTCTAAAGCTGAACCCACCAATGGCTATCTGAGGGAAAGCGCGATTACAGCGGCTTCCAAGGTCGATGAAATGGCCGCCACATTGAACCGTGTCGACGCCCGTTTGTTTGGGCTTTCGGCTCTTGAAAGTGACGGCGCTTCTTTTGAGACCTTAGCCCAGCGTCAACTCGCGGATATGAACGCCTTGTCAAATCGCCTCAAGAATGCGACCACGCTTGCCGAGTCTCAAAAAGTTTACAGTTTCATGGAACAGGCGAAAACAATCGCGAAAAACAAACTGCGTGCCATGGCGGAAATAGCTTCATTTAATCCTGACCGGCCGGGACTATTGAGCGGGACGGAAAGGACAGCCTCTGTGGCCAGGACCGTTGCTGTCAAAATGGGCGCAGACCGGCTGTTCATTGACAAACTCGAAGCGGGCGTTACTCAGGGCGCCAATTTGGTCGCGAGGGCGAATCAGGTATTGCTGCGAGTCAAGGCATATCAGTCCGCCGTCAAGGTGTCGGCCACCGTGGCCACAAGTGAAAAACTGGTTGATCAATTAGACAGCGCTTTTGCGGAACTTAAGAATATTCAGGCCCTTGTCGCGGAAATGGCCGCTGCCCAGCCCGGCGCCGGCCTGAATAATGTGCTTGGCACGGTGAACGATCTTGTGAATCAGGGCAGTAATTTCAAGAACGGTGCCGTGCTTTATTTCCAGAGTGTTGTCAAAAAAGACAGCTTTAGCGATAGACCGGAATCGGATGTGCCGGCCATGTTGCGTTATATCAAAATTTTGCAGGAAAAATATAACCGGACCCCCAGCGTGGTGATGAAAGCTATCTACAATGACCAGGCCCAGGCACTTTCAGCCAAGGCGCAGGAACTGTCTCAAAAGTTACTCGTGCAGAGTAACCAGGTCACGGGGGCGTCTCTTAACCTCATGGTTCAGACTCTCGGGTTATCGCCTATACAGTTTAAAGTGGCGCGTCCCGCTGAGGAGGCCAAATCGTCATACCTTTATGATGAGATCCAGACGCGCTCTTTTGATTATGTTTACGATTTGATTCAGCAGGACGGAATCGCCGCGGCGGCCATTGTTGATGATTTGAAAGCCGAAGACATTGTCAAATTACGCGCCCTTAACAAGGAAGTCGGAATTATTGTTTTGTACGGCCGCATCGTGATCTTCACGAGCGGTCAGGCCGGTGAAATCGAAATCATGGACTCAAGCCAGCTTCTCCTCAAGGACGCTTCCCTTGTCATCCACACGCATCCTGATTCGGCTGAAGAAGAATCGACCCTGGGTGATTTGGCCAATGCAGGAAATCTGATCGAGTATGTGATTACGAAGAAGGGTGTTTTTGGGTACAACCACGACGGGGTTTCGGTCCGTGACGAAAGCGCTTTTTATCTTGTTGACAAAATCCAGGCAGCCAAGACGTCCTGGAACGGGACGAGCGATGACGAATTCAAGGCCAGGTCTGTGCTGAATATTTTTATCCGTTCCATGGAACTTTTGGCCGCTCAACCCGATGAGGCAAAAAGGCTTTTCCGGGCGGGGTTGGATCCTGCCGGACTGACCAGCGCGATCACGGCTTTGATGGCCGCCTACACCAATGCGAGCGCTCTCTCCTCCATCGGAAACATTTCATCCCTGATGAATAATATGCTCGGCACGGCCGTGATTGCGCAAAACCACGGTGTGGATAGCCGGAACACAGTTATTGAATCTCGTGACCTGATAGTGAATAAGCTCTCTCCTTTGATAGATCAGGCGCCGACCGCGGCCGCGGCTGAAACTCTTCTGAACACGGCCGAAACAATTCGCGACGAGGCCAAGCGTATTGTCCGCGATATGATCCAAGTTTTGGCTCAGTATCCCGATGATAAAGATTTGCGCACCAATACAGGTGATGCGCTTGCAAAACTTTCGGAGCTTGAGCTCAAGGTGGAAAATATGCGGGGACGTCTGGAATTCTTGAAGAGAAACGAAACCAAAGGGCAGAATCTACTTGACCGTTCGAATGATGCGCTGACCAAGGCCCAGAATTACCGCACTTTGACTCTGAACGCTTCGCGCGCGAACGTCGCCATGCGCTATGCCAGCATGACCCAGGGGTTTGCGGATTCTATCCGAAATGATTTAAGTTTGGCCGAAGCCCTGCTGGCCCTTTATCCCGCCGATAATGAAATCAAAGCCCGCAGGGATGCCATCAGTAACCTTTCCACTCAGGCAAATACTTACGCCAAGGAAGCATGGGATCATGCCCGGCTTATGAATAGAAAAGAAGAAGAGGGTGTGTCCAATTATGAGGACATCACGGCCAAATTGCAGTCGATCCGGGAATTGGCAACTTCGGTCAAGGTGGCCACCAGTTACCGGGTCGCCAAAACACTTTTTGCGCTCATCGATGAAAAGAAACGCGAAGTCGCACCGCTTTTAACGAATCTAATCAATCTGTCGGCTGGTTTGCCCTTGGACCTCAAATTGCAGGAGCTTTTGTCGCTTTCTCAAGCCGCGAAGACTAACACGGACGCTCAGGTGACTCTGGCCCAGACCGCAGCGGACCGGATGCGAACTGCGGAAAAGAACGCTCAGGATATGATGAGTGCGGTAAATGTCGCTTATGCCACCATTCGAAATGCGGAGGCTATTGCCAAAGCGAGCGGCCAGGCAGCCCAGGCCAATGCCCAGGTGGCCATCGCAAACGCCGCTTTAGCGGTCATCACGGCCAATATCGGTCTGATTCAAAACCTACTTGATCTGGCGCAGGCATTTCCGGCAGTGGATCCGCCCGTGACTTTCCCGCGTGACGCGGTGATTCAAGGGCAGTTGAAGGATGCGCGCGATATCATGGTTCAATCCGTTGATTATATTAACCGGCTCAAACTTTGGGCCGCGCAGTTGAGCGTGGTGAATCAGGTGAGTCCGCGCGTGGTTGAAAGGGCGGATGTGAATCATGACGGCCGGGTGAACAGTGACGACGTCAATGCCTTGACCTATTCGCTGACCAAGATGATTGATATCAACCTTGACGGATTCACGGATCTTCTCGACAAGGCAATTTGGGAAAGGCTTTTCCCGCTCATGAGCGTGTTGAATTTTTACGATAGCGCCAAGGCTCAAAAGGCGGATATGAATAATGACGGGGAAGTGACCTCGGAAGACAGAAACCTTTACTACGAGAAACTCAACTACCTTCGAGACGTGAACCAGGACGGCGTGGTTAATTACGCGGATGTGGCGGAAATCGATAAATATAAGAATCAGAACGTCTATGTCTTCGGGCCTGTGGACACGGTCACTGTTTATCAATATGTCGGTGACACGCGGCAAATGAAGCCCGTGCCCAGGCTGCCGGGTGAGGCGCCAACCCAGGAAAGCGTTTTGCAGGCAATTGAAGTTCCGGATGACCCGATGTTAAAAGACGTGAGGGTGGACGGGCTCATGCCCCAGCTTGGAATCTTCACAGCTCGTATCACCGCGGCAAAGGACAATGCCCTGGCATCCACCAATGTGGAATCTATAGAGGCCTTTAGAAGCGAGGCCGCTCAAATCCTGCAGGACGCTCTGGCGGGCCTTGACACTTTGACAGTGCAGGACAATGCCGCGATCATGGCCAAGATTCAGAGCCTGAAGCAGGCTGGAAAAGACATGCAAACCGCAAGGCTGCCTTATGAAGCTTCCTTCATGGATTTCAAGGCCGCTCAAGAGCTTGTTCGGCAGGGACATGAGGACTTTAACGCGCTCAAAGATGCCTATTACCTCAAGCTTGAAGGCATTCCGCAGGGTCTGAAATCCACGGAGGACGATTTTAAAAACAAATTTGCGGCCCTGGAAACCGCGCAAACCGATGTGAACACGGCCTACGCAGATCTTTTGACGGCGAAATCCGATTATGACGCGGCTTTGGCGTCCGGAATCACGGCTGATATTGCGGCCAAGAAAACGGCTCTGAAGAGCGCTCTTGACCACTACAGTTTGAAAGAAGGCGCTTTGATCAACCAACAGCAGATCATGGAAACGACCTTTACCAATTTCAAGGCGGTGGAGGGAGATTGGAGCCTGCTCGCGAAAGATTTTGAAACCCAATTTCTCGCTTACCAGGCGAGGATGAATGCCGCGTCTTCCGCCTTGAATACCTTCCTGGGTAATTGGAACACTTATAAAGGACTTCAGGATACGGTGATCGATTTGATCGGTCAAGTTGACGCGGCCTTGTCGGGTTTGAGCGCGATGGTAGACATCCTGCCCACGGCCAAAGATGATTACAAAGCAGCGCTTGCCGTCTTGATTCAAGCCAAGGACAACATGCTGGCCGAACAATCCCTGATGCTGACTCGTCGTGCGGCCACCGAAGCGAGCTTTAACACCATGCGGCTTGATTTCCAGAACAATGTGACGCCGAAGGCGACAACTTTGATCAGTAAACAAGCGGATTACAGGCCTAAATTTGATGCCATGGCCGCCGCAAAAGAAGCCTTGGACATTGATTTGGCCAATCTGGACGGAAGAATTCGCGATGTGAATACGCAGTTTGCCAGTATTAGCAGCAATAAAGCGGTTTTTGACACGGCCTTCACTGCTTTTCAAAATGCGCAGGATAGCGAGACGGCGCATGAGACCGATTTAAAAACAGCTCATGCGTCGCTTGAATCCAAAGAAGCAGCTCTTCACGGGGCAGAGACGGCATTTAAACCGGTTTTTGATTCTTACAAAGGAAAAGAATGGAACTATGAAGCGGCTTACAGAGATTTCTATGACGAATACAACCGGGAAAAAGATTATTATGCGGAATTCCTTCTGAGACTGCCGGTGATGCAAGACCGGGCCTATGTTTATGCGTTGGCCGGCACTGTGAATTTCAACCAGGACGGGACCAAAGAAACGCCGGCCTATCTTGAACGCCTGGCCATGGAAAAGGAAATTCTGCTTCAACTGAAGATAACCGAAGTAGCAGGCTACAAAAAAGCGGCGGATGTCGCAGCCCTGGCCTGGCAGCAATCCGGAAGAACTCTGCAATCGCTTCTGAACGATGCTCAGGCGGGCATCATGTCCCCGAATGACCCGAGAATTGTTGCCGCGCAGCTGGATTACGCGGCCAGAACCCGGCAGGCGAGAAGCACCAAGGCAGAGTATGACCAGGTCTTTGAACAGCTTGACCGGTTAAAAACCATGGTGCGAACACTGCGCGAATTTGCCGCACGCGCCAGCGAAGAAGTGGTGGCCGCACAAAAGGCCTATGATGACATCACGCGGCATTGGATTTCGATTAAGTTCAACAGCAAGATGAGCTCCCTTGCTTTTATGAATACCTATCTTGAAAATGCCGCCGTCACTGAGATGAAAAAATATGTGCCCGGATCGCAGGAGTATCTGCGCCTCGAAGATGTGGTCGCCGAAACCGGGAAACGAAAAGTCCTTTTTGGCAATGACCTTCGTGATATTTCGGCTGATATGTTCGTGGATGAACGTGATGAATTCGCTGTGCTGTCAGATTTTTTCACCACCAACACAGCGCTGAAGGACCTTGTCTCACAAATGAACGCGGCTAGTACCACCAATCAAGTCATGGATATCATCCAAGAAACATTCCAGAAAATCATGACCGAGCCGGTGTTTGTCCCCTCGCTTCCAAATCCCACCGGAAGCCGTTTCGTGGACCGGTTCATGGGGCATCCGGGCGCGGCCAGCGCTACACCGCGCGGTGTTTTTATGGCCCAGAGCGTGGCCCTTGAAATGAGCCGCTGGTATGACCAGCTGATGCTCAAGAAAGCCCAGTTGGAGCAGGCTGTGATTGCTTTCCAGCCCAGACCGGACCTTTTCAATGCCGATAGCGCCGCTCGGATGGCTCTGGATATGGGGGATTTCGACAGTGACGGTGATGTGGATTACGACGATTTGACCGCGGCTGGGACTTCGGTCAACGACCGGTTGAGTTTCTACACGCCGGCCGTGGCGACAAGGTTGAATAATCTTGACAGCGTCGTGGACAAACTGAACAGCACTTTCGACAATACAGCGTACAAAATTTCCAAACTGCTGACGGATCAGGCGTATCAAACCGTTGAGAATATCCGCAAGGCGAGGTCTGCCGGAGAAGCGGCCGCGGTCATGGATTCCGTGAATTTGTATTTGGATATCAGACTCCCGGTGGCGGGCGGCGTGCCTTCCGAAAGCCAACCCTTTAACGCCAGCGTGGATGATGTGGTTAAACAGAGTTTTGACGAGCTGGATGAAGCAACCGACCTCACGCCTCTTGTTAAAGCAAAGCCCATGTTTTCCACGGAGAAAGTTTTTGCGGAACTTTCCCGTGACGGCAAGGTCATCCTGAATTTTGATACCGATAATGACGGAACCACGGACAAAAGTTATCAAATGCAAGGATTCCTCGACGGAACGATTGTCGGATTCGCGGTTGATCCCGCTTCCGGTGTTCTCACTATGACCGATCAAATCAAGAGCCGGTGGGTTCAAGCCGTCAATGGATTTAAGATGAAGGTCGGATCCACGGACTATTTCGTGCACGAAGGACTTGTGGCCACGGCCTTGGTCACCGTGAGTCAGGCTCAATGGTTGAGTGAGCAAACGCGCCAGCGGCATGAGGAATTTGTGTATGGAGTGAGCTCCAACGACGGCTCTTACGCCGGCTATTATCTTAATAATCCTGAAGTTATCGCCTACCAAAAGCAGTTGGCCGACGCGATTGGCCAAAGGATGCAGGCCACCAATGAAAGGGCAAGCCGGGATCAGGATGTGATCACACTGACTCAAACCGCGTATCTTCAGGTCAAGGCCGCGCATGATGACGTTACCGCGATGTCGGATGTCTCCAGCCTGACATCCACAACCAATTTGACTGCCGCGGTGGCCAATCTTGACGCACGTCTGCAGGCGGTTGAGCAGAGACAGCTCACGGCCTTGCAGCAGTTCAACCGCCTGCAGCAGTTGCTAGTGACAGCCAGTGAAGATGTGAAGGCCGATATCCAAAAGGACGCGCAAGCCGCCAATGTCATGCTGGAGGAGATCAGCAATAATTTTTCTCTTATCAAAAGCGTGTACCTGGAGAAAAAAGCCAGTTTCGAAGGAGGTCAGGCGCTTGCGCCCGCCATGACCGCGTTGGCCAGCGCCATCACCGTGGTGGGAAATGCCACCGGTTCCACCGCCTCTGCGAACGATATATCACAGGCCATGCAGACATTGCACGGCTATCAGGACACCATCAGAAACGCTATCCTGGATTTTAATGTGATTTATACCAAGCAGACGGACGATAGCAAGCTCATCCTGGAAAAAATGTTCAGTGTGCAGTCACTTCAGGACAGTATCGAAGCTGATCTTTATCAGGTGAATGACGCCTTGGTTCAGGCTGTTCTGACCGAAATTGAAGACTCGATTGCCGCCGGAGAATCGACCTGGGACGACGAGGAAAGCATGATGATTGACGCAGCCCGTCAGATTGAAGACCGGCTGCGCGCCGCCTATCTGGCCATTGACGTTGAGAATGCCGCAGAACTGGCTCCGGATGAGATTCAAGCCATGATGAGAAATGAGCTTTTGCCGCTGGTCGAAGACGCTTCCCGGTCGATTATGACCATGAACCTTTTTAATCAACTGGCTCAATCCGCGGACGCCAAGAGCACGCTTCAGAATGCCCTGGATGTGGTGGATTACATCCTGATGGATGCGGGTAATAAACTTGAGTCTTTGAATCATGAACGGGCGATCAGACAAGCTCAAGATGAAGCCACACAGATTATGACGTCATTGGCCGGCAATGGAACGCCGCTGTCTTTAGGTACAGTAGGGAATAATGTCGCAGTTTCTCTCGGGCAGTCGCTTCTGAGTATTGTCTACGTCGCCACCGAAGGCGGCTCTGTGCCTAGCGCAACACCGGCGGGTCCGAGTCTGTCGGCCATCCAGACCGGTATCAGTGATCTTAAAAACGCTTTTCTCACGGTCGGCGCCATGACCAGGTCCGCTGAAAGCGAGAATGCCGCTTATGGTTACGCTCGTGCCGATGCTGAGGCCGCGCTGCGGAATTTTAAAGATAATTTTGAGTCCTTTACCAGTGTCGCGCATGCGCCTGACGGTATGAAAGGGGAATATCTCAATTTTGCCGATACGGATAACACGATAACGAACGGGCAGACAACGTTTGACGGTGTTTATAAGTCCTTGAATGCCGCCTACAGCGATTTTGTCACAACCCTGACCGCTTACGATGCGGGCTCGGCGCCCAAGGAGGCGTTGGACGCAACCGTGGCGGAACTTAGCAAATCAATGCAGAGAATGGAGGATCTTAAACAGTACTCCTTTAACCCTGATTTTGAAGCGTATGCAGGGAAACACGCTCAGATGCAACAAGCTTTTGCCGGACTGGTTGCCATGTTTAATGACTACAAGGCGAAGATGGACATTATGATCCTCGCGGCAAATGATTCCATCGCAGCCGCGGATCAATTGATTATGGCGAAGACTGATTTTGCCGTTAAAATCGGCGCTCTGGTTTTGTCAGCCGCCGGGGATGTCAGCCATCTGACCCCCGAGGCGCAGGCTCAGTACAATGCGGCCATAGCGGCTTTGACGCAATATCAGGGATATGTCAATGCCGAGAAAAACGATCTTATGACGCGGAAGACGGCTCTAGCTAATGATATCGTAACCGAGAACGGAAATTATACCGCCGTACAAAATGCGATGACAAATTTGCAGGCGGACTTTAGCACGCTTACGACTGCCGGGCAAAATTATATCAACAAGGCTAATGACTGGAGCCTGGCCTTTGACGGAAGCGGTTTGGGGCAGGCTTATAATGCGCAGTATTTGTTACAGGCCGTCTATGATGTGGACTCCGGCTATGCCCAATTTCTGAATAACCGGGCTGATTTCGACAGTGCCGTGGCTGCTCTTGCCGGCAGTACCGGTCTCTTCAACGCTGCGCAGACTAAATTGACCTCTTTCCACGCGGATCAAACCGCGTTTAGAAACGCGAACGCTGATTTAATCAACAACGCTGATTCATTCATGGCAAATCTCGGCAGCTACGCAATCAATGCGCATGAAATAGGTGTTGACCCGGTGGCCGAACAAATGGCTAAACGCGATTCGCTCGAAAGAGCCAAAACCGAACTTCTCATGGCCCGCGAAGCCGCAAAATCCGAGTACGAATATCTTCAACAGGATTTAGAAAATTACCAGATTCAGAAAAATGATTTTCTGGCCGCGGCCCAGATGATGATCACCGCCGCCGAAACGCTGCGCGCGGACCAGACCACGGATGATACGGCCAATAATATCAAAGCCCTGAATGACGCGTTTTTAAACGTTGGAGCCGCGTTGGCAGCCTATGACGCCGCGCCCGATGCCGCAAACAAGGCCCTGCTGGATCAGGCATGGGCAGCCTACAAAAAGTCCCTTGCGCGGTTCACGCATGACAGGCAAGTCGGGACTGATGACAAGTATGACGCCCTGGCCGAAAAACTGGAGGCCATGGAAACAACGTTTAATGATTTGGAAAGAACCCTTGACGGTTATGAAGCCAGAGTGTCTGAACTTACCTGGCGTTCCTCCAGGTTCAGTTATGCGGAAAGTTCTTTTGCCGGCTCCTTTGCCGGGGTGAGCGCATGGCTTCAGGCCACGGATATTCTGGTTTCCGCATTTCCGGCTCTCCAGGCCGCTTCATCGAAAACCGTTGGTCAATTTACCGCGGCCCGGGATATGGTGACCAACACGTATCAACAATTGTCCGATGAGCATGCGGCCATGTTGGCTGTGAAGGCAGCCGCAGATAGCCAAGTAGCGAATCTTCAGGGCGCTGTCGCGACAGCTCGCAGCCAATTCAATGCCCTTGAGACTGAAGTCAGGGAAGTTCTGGAAAGCGGTAAACTCGTGGTGGACAACGCCAAAATGATGCAGATGAGTTCAGAAAGCGGGCCTTTGGCGGCCTTGGCATTGCAGGCGGGCTCTGTCGAGACTCTATTAACGGGCCTGAGCGACCACCGCGCTGTATTTGATCAGGTTTACCATGCGTTCACGATTTATCACGCGGCGGTCAAGCAGGATGCGGACAGGTTTTACGCGGTTGCCGTGAATCACGCATCTTCTATTTATTCGGCTGATTTGAAGGCCGAGCTACTGGATCTTGACCCGGCGGAAAATAATTTCAAAAGCTCCGTCACCGGCCTGACGGCAAGGGAAACCGCCTTGAACACGGCGCAGGACCAATTCCGTTCGAAATTAAGCAAGGAATCCAGGGCTTACGACAAGTATGCGGTGAGCGTGAGTCAGCTTAAACGCGCGTCGGCAGCGGTTAGCGTGGTGGGCGAGAATGTCGGCGAGGTTTCAGCGCTTGCGCCGGTGATGCTGGATGAACATTATGCCGCGCTGTTTACCGCGACGATTACGACTTACAGAGAGCAAATACGCGACATCATCAAAGGATTTAATCCGGCCGCGGATGCTTCCGCCTTGATGACGGCGTTAACTCCCGTTATGGACAATTTTCGCAATGACCTGGCCGCCGGGATGGCCCTTATGGCGCCCACACCCACGGAAGCGCAAATTCAAACGGCTCTTGATCCTTTTATGACCGATCTCAAGACAACGATAGCCAATATCGCCGGCACGCTTTCATTAGTCTTATATCAGCCGCCTACGGAAAAAGATTACACGTCTGTTCTCAATCCCGTGCTTGCGGAAGTGGAGGGTTTTGTCAGCGAAGGCATGGAATCGGCCGCCGGAACCATGCGGCAGAATGAGTACAGTGCATTGACCGTGAGTCTCATTGAAAATTATCAAAGAGCCATGATTGCGGAAGATTACTTGAACCGTTTGCATCAGGCCATTGGAAGCCAGGGAAGCTATGTCATTCAGGGGCCGCTCGAAAATATCCAGGTGGCAATAGCCGATATGAGCCAGCTCATTTACACCCAGGTGACGGCTCCTTTGGGCACGATCGAGAATGAAAACCTGCGAAGAACGCAGCAATGGCTTGAGCATACGGCCCGGAATGCCGAGTACAAAGCGACCGTTATGCAGGCTTCCATTGACCGGAACCCGGTTATGAAGGAATTCGGTTCCGTGTACAACATGAGTATGGAGGCCCTGAAGGAGGCTGAAAAGCAGGAGCAGGAAATCCGCATCGGCACGGAAACCACTATCCGTGAATTGTCCGCCATGCAGGAGAGGATCGTGGAGATGAAAAACGCGGAAAAACTGGTGGAGGACATGGTGAACGGCGCCCGGTTTAACATCGCGATCGCCAATGACCTTTTGAGCGACCTGAGTGTTTTCACCGAGTTTAAGAATATCCTGCAAAATCCCCAGGACAGGAAAAGCGATGATGTCCTTTCCAGCCAGGCCATGGCCTTGAGCAAGTCTCTTGGCCAGATGATATTCGGGGACAAGGATGCGGGTGTCAAGGGCGCTTATGACCTTTTCGGCGACGCCAAAGCTTTGATGTCGAGGTTCCCGGAAAACCAGAAAATGAGTTATGTGATTGAAGGGGCACGGCCTACCATTCAGGATGCCGTGGAAGTGGGCAAAGTCATTATGGGCCTGGGGGATGTCATCACCGCTTATTTCAAGGCCTTCGCGCATCACGATGCCTCGGCTCAGGCTGTGGAAATCCAGCAGACTATCGTGGATCTCTTGAGACAGGAAAGTGATGACGGCGCCACGACCGCTCTTTACGAGATGTTTTTGAAAGCCGAGGAAGAAATGCAGGCGCACCGGAGCCAGGCTACCTCGTTTGCCCAAAAGGTCAAGGCTTCAACCGATGAGTTGGTGGACATTGTCCGCAATTCCGAAGGGCTCACCCGTTTTGATTATCCCAGCGAACTTGCTGTGAACAAACGCATTCTCATCGATCTTCTGGATGCCATGAGCGTGAATGTGGGCGTAGCCATGATGGCCAGCGGCAGCCAGATTGTCCAGCCTCCCGCTTCCGTGAAAGAGGCCCAGCACAAAGTGGTTCTTTTCTCGAGAATGCGCAATCTTCCCAATGTCACGGACATAAACGGAAACGCCGCTGGCGGGATTTTTGCGGGCGGACAATTCTATTACTTCAATTCTACGTTCGACACGGGTGACATCAATGTGCGTACGGGTGAAAAAGGACAATTGCGCGTAGAGACCGTTATGCGTGAACCCTCCAATGCTGCCGCAGGTTATGTGGAAACGAGGGTTTGGCGGTCTGATCCCAATGAGCCGGCTATGATTCCTAATCCCGACGTGCCACCCCCGCCCGATATTCCCAATCCCAACAAATGGACCAAAGTCGGCGATCCGATCAAGGAGATATTGCCCAAAAACCCCACGATCGGGCAGGTGACGGATGTGGACAAGGCCAATCAAGCCAATTCACTGCCGCAGGCCACATTGGCATATAAAGAATTCCTGCAGCAGCTGATGGGTCCGCAAGCCAATTGGCCGGCCCCGGATGACCCGATCGGGAGCACCGACGTAACCGGCTCGCGGGAACAATATTTCGAAGCCAAGGGCCGTTTTGATAACGTGACAACCTTAAAACAAGTGACTGACCCTGACGGAGTCAAACGGGATATTTTTAATTTGACGAACACCAATATCAAGTTGAATCAGGACGGCGAGCTGGTTTTTTGGCAGGACGGAACACTCACCGCCCTGCCTCCGGCCAAAAAACTCTTTAACCTCGATATCTCCAGCATTTTGAACACCAACGTGACTTTGGACAATATCAATGTGAATTTGCCCACAACTGCGGGCGGGGCAAGACCGGGGTATTTGTCCACGCAGCTGCTTGTTGATATCCTGAGCGCTTTGGGATCTTCAGGGGGTAATGGAATGATAAGGGCGAATAATTCCGAAGAAGTGGACACCCGCAAGAATGTTCTTACGAATACAACAACAGAGTTGACGGCGGCTCAAACTGCCTACACGGCCTTGGCGGCACAATTGAAGCAAGCGGCTGAAGCCTGGCAAGACCGCGACTGGGAAACGGGGGAAATGACATGGACCACACTCAACGCGCTGGTCGATGCGACTGCGGGCATTTATTCGGCCATGAAAGAGCAGGAGATGAGCACCGAAATGCTGCGCGCCACTATGGAACAACAGCAATCCGACCAATACGCGCTGGAAAGGTCCGTTGACATTAAAACCAGGGAGCTTGAGCGCGCGAGGGAACGCTTGCAGGCGGCCAATGACACGCGTCAATTGCTTGTGGACACGCTCGCCAATCTCAGGTTTCTGGTGGGGAACAGGCAGGGCAATGCCAGCTATGACCCGAATGCCTCGAATCCTCCGAACACCCAGTTTAGGGGCAAGTTTGAATTCGAAGCCATTCGCATTGCCGCACAGATATGGGGTGATAATTATCGTGTGGCCCAGAACGGCAGAAATGACAGCAAATTGCCGGAGTATATTTACGCGCGTGACGCAAACGGCAATGTTCTTTACAATGGCCAAAATCAGAAAATCATCAATGACAACTTCAATGTCTTTGATATCCCACAGGGAAAGCTTGTTCCCAGTATGTTTCCTCAACCTGATCCAGGTGGTCCCGAACCGTATCGGGAAGCCAAGCCTAATGAATGGCCTGCTGATATATTCCAGGATGATTTAAAAACTATTATTGATTTAATGCTTACTTTTGATCCCGAACTTGGAACCGGCGCGGCCCGTATTGTGGATGAATTGGCCCGGACTATCGGCGTTGCGTCAGTGGAGGTCGGAGCCACCCAGAATGTGTTTACCTCGCAGAACCCGCCCCCGGCCAATGTGGCCAATTGCCCGAATTGCTACATTGATGTCAACCAGTTTTATCAGGCCGCTCAAGCGGATCCCAATTACGTTTGGCGGGTTGTATTGCCCTTTGAATTTGTCGGCGATATCATGAATTTCGCGGATGAGCCTGATAGAGGCGGAAACAAGGACGGCTATATTGACCCGGCGCGCGGCGAGAATCCGGCCACTCTGCCTGGTGATAAAAAGACAAAGGATAAAGTTATCATTGAAATGAAATGGCAGAATTTGGGAACGCAGCTGACCATTGACAGTAAAAACAGCGCATTGCAAAAACTGGCCATAAGCCGCATTATTCTGCCGTATCCCGTAGATTCCAAACAGCAGAAGAATTTGGCCGATGCCTGGAAGGCAAGGGAGGCTGGTTTGGCCGCTGCGAAACGCCGGAGCGATAATTGGTTCCGTTATGCATATATTGATCCAAAAACCGGCAAGGCTCTTCCTGAGACTTTGGCTTTGTCAGTGCGGCAGGAACTGGGCGCTTGGGGCTCAGTGGGAGATAATAAGGATGATTTGAAGCTGAATAAAGATGCCACCATCGCCGGCATGGTTAACGCCGCGAATCAGCAATATCAGCAAAGTGTCAATAGAATCATGTATCGGGCTAATGAACTGGTTTATGAGACACCCATGACGGTGACGGACAACATGATTCTTGAAATCCCGACAAAACACAGTGATTACCGTCCCGGGTATCAATTCAGGATGAATGTTGAAGGCGGGGACCCCAACGATCCGGACAGCCCGGTGAAGAAATTGACCTTTTCGGTTGAAAAAGGCAATTTGGGCAATCTTGATGATCTTATCAACACGGTCAAGAAAGATGTGATTGATCATCCTCAAATCAAGCTGGATGTTACAGGCAACAATGCCGTCAAAAAGTTTGTGCTGGACAAGGAATACTCGGTGGGCTTGGAGAAGCGCGTCGATGAGCTAAACTTCGAATTGAACGTTGGAGACGTTCCAAACCCCTCTCTTCAAAACCAGCTTGCGGCTAAAACCGCGGCCGCGACTCAGGCTGCCGCCGACTACAATGCGGCGCTTACGGACTTGAGGACTTTACAGGATAACGAGCAAAAAATCAGAAAAGGCGATCCCGCGGCCGCGGCCGGAACCTGGCAAAGCCTGGGTTATGACCGGCTTGTCCATGATACGGAAGAGGCCCGTCTGCGCTATGAGCAGGCCTTGATCGATAAAGACGCGGCCTACCGTCAGTACCTGCTTGCCGTGGCCCAGCATACGGTGATTAACGGCAAGGAAACTTTAAGAACAGCCTGGCGCGAGGCGGTGGCAAAAGCCATGCAGAGCAATGGGTATTATGAAATGATCCGGGATGATCCTAACAGCCAAAGTTTGCTTGATATAACGGATATTGATATCGACGGCAATGTCAGCGAGTTGCTCGTAGACGCGGCCCGCCAAAATGCGGAATTGTTCAGCCTGATTGCCGTGGATAGAAAGAATGATTTTGACAATTACGTTGAGCGCTGGAGTCGCGGCGCCACCCTGCTGCAAGCCCAAGTGGATAGTACCCTGCTTCCGGCTTACAACACCAAAGCGGACGCGTATCAGAAAGATCTTGATGCCACGACGGAACTGGCAAACAAGGTCTTGGGCTTGCAGGAAGGATTGAAGAAGGCCAAATCCGACTATGAGTCCTATTCAGCTCAGCAGGAGGCCAGCGAGTATCGCTATGAAAGAACGCGTCTGGATGGATTGGATATCAAGGTTGGCGCCATTCAGTCCGCCAAGGTCATGGAAGACCTTTCGAATTACAACGCCACCATCAAGAGAGCCGAGCTTCAGATGGGTCTTGTTGCGACGGCCATTGACAGGCTTGGAAAACAATTCCAGGACAAGGCGGCTGATCTTGCCAATCATCTTGATCCGGATGTGAAGATGACTTATGACGCCATGAAGAGGAAGGAACTGGAAGCCGCCAATTATATGGTCGCGCCTGATACGAACTGGGAGCAGTATCTGTTCTGGTACGGCGGCACGGACGGAACGGTCAAATCCACCCAGCGTTTCGATCCTATCTCCGAATTCACGACTTCCAATGTGGACGGTTTTAACCGGCCTTTTTCCGATTGCTATGCAACTCCGCCTCTTCCGCTGGGATGTCTTGACATTCCATTGCCGGACACGGGCAATCGTTTTTTTAAGGCGCTTTACAATTCACAGCTCGGCTATTTCGTGGCTTTTGACGTGGTGGATAGCTCGAATAACACCGTATTTTGGCCCGGTTTCCAGCGCGGCAAGGATTTTTACCAGAGCCTGATGTCCGGAGGCCAAATCACTTTCCAGGAATACGACACCAACGCCGGCAAACATGTCGGCCCTATTCATTCTTATGAAATTCATATCACGGGCGATCGTTTCCTGGGCGGCACCGTCACGCTTGTGGATCACATCGGCAATGACCTGGACGGCGTGTTTGACACGGCCGATGCGGGCCGGAACGGCGTCTTTGACCTTATGATCAGGAAAATGGGGCTTGAGCGCGAATGGGAATTGCTGGACAAGGTCACGATTTTCTCCATGTGGAACAGCGAATGGCGGGATTTGGATGGCAATGGGCTCCTGGGCATGGAGTGGGCGGATGTCGACAATGATAATAATGTGGACCCGGGTGAATGGGTGGATGAAGACGAAGATGGGAATATGGACAACGGCGAATTTGCGCTTGCCAATGATTTGAACGGCAACGGAAGACTGGATCTTGGCCAGGTGCAACTCGAACTTATCAAGAAAAATCAGGCCTGGATGAAATGGAATAAACTGAACACGGCCGTGGATTCGAACGGCAATCCTATTTACGGCCCCAACCACCCGCTCACGCTTTCCGCCCAGGATGCGTACCTGAACCAGAAAAAAATTCTGGATGCGCTGTGGCTGGACGCTGCCCCCATTAATAATGTCCCGGACATCAATGACGGCGGCGAACTTGGTGCTTTGCTAAAGCGTAGGGATGTTGAAATTCCGAACGCGATCGACGATCCCGACCCTGCCAATGTTGACATTGCCGCACTGTTTGCCACCGCGATGCAGAATATGACGGATTACAACGGTCTGCGCACTACTGACATTAACGTAGTTTGGTGGAACAAGGTGGCGCGCGATGATGCGGCAAACAACTATTATCTCGGCAAATACTTTGACCCTCTGCAGTCTACGTTGACTGAAGCCAAGGCCCATTACAAAGGATGGGAGCCTGTGGTCAAACGGGAAACGGGTACGAACAGATGGATTGTTGTAGAAGAAACAGACCAGCAGCGGTGGAACCGCGAATACCAGTGGTGGGAGTATTATAAACTGGAAGAAGCGGTGGTTGGTTTTGAAAAGTTGAAGGAGCAGGCTCGCCAGGAATTTGAATTAGCTCAACAACAGTTTGTTGATATGACGATAGCCAAAGAGGCCACGTCGAGAGCGATTCTGGAGGCCAAAGTTAACAGCCGGGAATGGGTGGCTCAGAATAATGTTTACAATCTAATTACCAATATGAACAGCACCGGATATTATGACTGGGCCTTGCAAAATCGAGACAACGCCTGGACCACATTCGAAAATGCGTTGACCACCTTGCAAACCAGGGAAGCGCAAAGAGACTCAACCCGCGCTACGGTTGAGCGACAGCAGTTTTATGTTAATCCGGTAAACAATGCCGGTCTTGCGGAGCAAAATCAGGCGTGGTGGCTTTGGGATCAGGTCAGACAAGGGAACGATGTGTACCGGACCAAGGTGAAGGAATATGAAATAGCCAAAAGAGACTGGGAGCTTATTCAGGATAATTTTGACTATATGGAGACAAAGAAGGAATATTACGAAAACATTATCAAAAAATTTCAAGGCGACCTAAAGGTGGAAAATCTCAGGTTGCTGAAATACACGGAGCAGCAGACGGAAGCTACGCGTCAAGCTGTGCTCGCCACTAGTCGTTTGAATCTTTTGACCGCGCAGTTGGGTACGCGGACACCCAACTATCCTGTTCCGTCCGGCACTCCCTATACGGTGGCTCAGCCGCCTGCTAATGAGTATAAGAAATGGGAGAATTTACAGAATCAAATCGCGGCCAAGCAAGCGCAAATGGATGCCCTTAATCCCAACAACCCGGCCGAAAGAGACAGGCATACGGCCCTGCAGCTGGAAAGAGACAGTTTGGTGGCCGCGGCCAATAAACAGGAAACTTACATCAATGATTTGGAAAATCAGAAAAATTCGGCGCAGGCGGAAAACAGCACCAGAAACAGTGAAGCCGCCGAGGCGCAGAATAACATCAATTCTACAAACGCTCTGATCCTGGAACTGACCACAAAAATCAACAATACCAACCTTTTTCTTACTGCGACCGCGCTATGGCTCAGCGACAATCAGGCGGACTACGACGCCAAACGTCAGAATGTGAACACTAAGCTGAGTGAGATGCAGGTTGCTCTGGACGTAGTCAAGACGGCCGAGGAAGCGGCCGGCGGTTTTGCGGCCTCGGTCGGCAATTATACCAATATTGACCAATTCGGTGCGTTAAACGGAGGTTACACCTGGGCAGACCGGGGTCATGTCCAGGCTAGATTTGATGTCCGGGATTATAACAAAGTGCTGCATTACACCAAACAGCTGCAAACCTTCGGCGCGCAGTTCAAGAGCTATTCTGATTCCATGGAATTGCTGGCAGAACGAAGCGATCATATTATCAGCAAAATCAGTCTGAGGGCGCAGGAGCAGGGCGCCATGCAAAAAACGTCCTCGCGCGCGGAACAGCAGGCTTCGGTTTTCAGGGATGCCGGAGGCTCCAATGTCGAGGCCCTGCGCCGCCAATTCGGCCAGCTCTCGTTTGTGGAGGAAAATCTGGAGTACCTGTTTGACAAATCCAACGGCTACTCCAACGCGGTCAATGCCCTGGCTCTACTGCTTATGGGCGACAAGCCCAAGGGCTCCGCGGAGTCGGCCAGCGTGATTGCCGAAGTCGTGGAACACGCGGGCCAAAAAGTCGCCCAAATCAACCAGCTTATTTCCGTGCTGCTTCTCACTGAACCCGGCGCCAATCTGGGCGGGACCCTGATGGCGGCAGCGAATTTGCGGTTTGACCCCAATCAATCGGCATTTTTGGACCTGATACAGCAATACCGCAAGGCCCTTGATCAGGAAAAAGACTTGATTAAGAAGTTCCTCAAAGCCCGGGAGGAATTTCTGGCTTACTGGGCTGAACTGGAAAGCGATGCGTATGTCAAAGAACAGCGGTGGCAGGCTCTGGAACAGCAGGTCACTGATAAGTCATCGGCCGTGACCAGCGCGCAGGCGTCTGTCACGAGCTTCGAGAGTTCGGTTATTCTGCAAAGACAACAAGTGGCTTCTCTCAAAGCCCTGGAGAAAAACTTGTCGCTGTCCATTGTGCCGAGCGACAAGGCCAATTATGACCAGGCCCTGGGCTACTATCAATCCAGCTTGCGGTGGTACAATCAAGATCCGCTTGATCTGGCCCGCCGTACGCAGCTCGCCGCCGCGCTGAATAATCTGAAATACATGGCAGACACCTATCAGGCTTCGGAAACCAGTTTGGAAAGTGTGCGCCGCGACCTGGGCTCTTGGGGGGCCAGACTTCTTGATAAAGAAGACGAATTGGTCAAACGTCAGGATCGTTTGCAGCAATTGAAACGCGAGCTTGACCGCAGCATGGAATTACGGGATGGAGCTTACCTTGACTACACGGAAGCCTTTGACTTGGCGGATGTGAACGGGGACGGGTTGATGGACGGCCTGGACACAATCGTGCCCGGCACGCAAACGATTCCGGGTACGGGGGCCACGCTGGATGAGACCACCATCATTCTCACACCAGGCGCTACGTACGACTCTAAATATAAAAACATGCCGGTGGGCAATGCAAAAACCAAATTACTGGCCCTGGCCGAGCAAAAAGACTTGATCCAAAAACAGGCGGCCGAGGCCTATAGAGTCCGGCTGTCCAAGTTTAACCAGTACCAAACGTCGAAGGGCATGATGAACAATGCCGGTGTCGTGGCCCATGTGGCGGAGCTGGTTTCCAATTTTGTGGAAATGGTCAATGCCCGGGTCGAGCTTAATGTCCTGTCCCAGGAATCCCTGAAGCAGGCGCAGATTATCAGGACGGCGCAAAACCGCTTCAACAAAATACCTCTGGACGGCGGCAACCGCTACGGCGACCAGGCCATGTATATCAGCAAGGTGATGAACCGCATGCGCGATGATATTGTGGGACTCAAAGGCAGGGCCGCGCTTGAAGACGCCAAAATCAGGGATCTTACATCAAGATCCCAAGCTCTGCTGGTCATGGTCAAAAGAGCGCAATCGCAAAATCAGTTGCTTAAAGATTCCGTCCTGCTTTCCGATCCTAAGGATTACAAGAGAATAGGGCGCGAGCCGGTGCTGGACAATCAGAGCATTATTACCGGCGCTATTAACGCGTCACAAAGCGTGGCGAATTATTTCAATGTTGTCAGCACAACGATGAATCCTTTTGGAGGCGCCAATGGCATTGATGCCGTCCTGAATCAATCGCTGGCCGCTGTTGCCACCATCGCGGCTCAGGCCGAGCCGGAAAAGCCTGACAGCCGTATTGATTTTCCGCAGGTTACATCCTTCGAAATCGCAAGGGCTTATTATAAAATGGTATGGAATGCCTACCAGCAGTTGAAATTTGAAAGCGACCCGCTTTTTGCCACACAGGCGGCCTCCTTTATTTACAGCGGTTCGAGAATCGGGTATGCCGCTGCCGAGAAGGCTTTGATTGACCTGGAAGACCAGCGCGTTTCCATTGCAAACCAGATGAATGTGACCAGGGAACCTAACGCGTATTTCACGCTCAATATGGCTTTGTCGCAGATTCTGGATTGGAAGCAGGAAGCGACCACGATGAAAAATGAACTTGGTGTTCTCGGAAACACGGGTTTGACGGCCAGCGCCAAAAAAATGCAGGAAGCGCTGGCGGAGGAGATGATCAACGTCAAAGGCCAGGCTAAGGCGATTGGCGAACTCTCCACGGCCTATCAGCGGTCTTCGAACATCGATGACCGGACAAGGCTGTCGAATCTTATCACGCAAGCCGTGTCCAAACTTCAGGCCGGCCGCGCTCGCATTTACAATATCTGGGGAGGAAGTTCGAACGAGCCCGAACTCGAGAATATATACAAAATGGCCCTGCAGGACGAGCAGCAGGCCCTGGCCAGTGCCGCTTTGATCAATTACGCCGCGACCCAATGGAACCAGTACGCGAAGGAATACGGAGCCGTCGACATGATCAGCACCTTCCGCTATGACAGCCATCAGGCGCCTGAACTCGCGACCCAGCTCGAGCAGTTCGGCGAAAAAGGCCGTGAGAAGACAGCGCGTATCGTGAATTTTGAGCAGGGCAAGGTGAAAAACACGAGTTTGTACTGGTATTATGACAACAATACCTTAATGAACGGCCAGCTCGCCGAGCGCGCTTTGCGGCGCGTTGATTATATGCGGGGGGATACCTATTATTTGACAGGACAGGCGTTTTACATGAATCCCGTCGAGAACAAAGAAATGCTAAGGACTATCGATGAGTACACCGAAGTGGACGTGCAGCCCGAGGCACCGGCCATTCAAAATCTTCTTAGAATCACGCAGGGCACGGATTTTCTCCTTCAGGACCGCTACCTTAAGCAGAGAATTTCTCATTTCTACAATATCGACTCAAGCCGTCCCAAAAATGACGCATTGCAGAAAACCCAGCTGCAGGTTTATGAAGAGGTGCAAATGGCCACCGGCCCCACTCTCAAAATGCGGGTTTCGGAAACAATTTATGAAGGCGATAAGAATTATGAAAGGCCGGTCAGTGTTTTGGGCGACAGGCAAGTGGCGGGCATTGCCAATACGTTGACGAGGAACCCGTCGCAGGCGCCTCTCAATTTGCCGCCGCCGAATGTCACCGGCGTTCAGGCGCAGGATTCCTACTACTTTTATTACGCGGAAAATCTCGGGACAGCCATTGTGCCCGGTTGTTCGGGTGTGGGTTGTCCCTCCGCGAATCTTTTGGATATGGACAAGGATATTGGCGTGAAGGCCGCGGATGCCGAAGATTTGGATTTCGTGGTGCAGGTCGTGCGTTTTCCCGAAGGGTCCTGGCAGAAAACCTATATCCTGTATGCCGGAGACGAAAGGCAGGAGCGCATTTTCCGTTCCATCCAGCTCAAGCGGGGCAGTCAATATGAGGTGGAAACCGTCAAAATTTACGAGCTTGATGAATTCGGCGCCATGCGCAAGGAAATCACGCTGAATGTTACGGGGCTCACCCTGCAACAGCTTCTCACGGGCAATCCGCCGCTGATACGCACGATCAAGGCATCTGACCAGTATCCCATTCTCACGATACAGGAGTTTTCCGGGCCCAAGGATTATGAAGTGGTGAAAACCGTTGAAAAATACAGACGCATCCTGCGGCCTGTCCGTGACGCTATGGGCCGTACTATCAGCCATGTAGTCAGGAACGAGCTTGAATCCCATACCGCCTATATCCGTGATGAGCAGGGACGTCTCACCAGCAGCGTGACCATATCTTATCCGGCTTACGGGGCGAGAACGAGCCGCGTCACCAAAACGGAATACGAAGGCCCGCGGGGCAGGGAAAAACAGGTCAAGATGACTGAAGACGACGGCATTGCCCACTATTACGATTATTTTGAGCGTCCTTACAAGGATGCGGCCGGGAAGGTTAAAACAGAATCCCTGACGATAGCGCACACCAATCCGAACGGTTTCCGATATTACAATCCCTTAACCGGCCTTGTGCTTACTCCGCAGAGCTTCGAGTCTTCCGTAGGCAGCGACGAATTGGCTAAACTCATGGGGAATCCTCTTTATCAGGCCAATTCGGACCACACCGCTGTTTTCAGCGATGAAGAAGGGTTGACCATGATGTCCGTGGATAGAAACGGCAATGTGGAGCGTCAATCGTACGCGCGCGATTCGGCCGGGCATGTGATACGCAATCCTGTATTGGACCAGCCGGTGGAAACTTATATTGCCACTTCGAACGGGAATATTGTGGTTCAGGGCAAGGAAGGTGAAAAACTGATGGAATTTGACTTCCAACTGGGCGATGTGGACGCGGACGGCATTCCCGATTACAAGGACCCCAACATCGGCAGCGTTCCCAATATGCCCTTGACGGCCAGCGCCCAGGCGCAACTGGTGGCGATTTGGAATTCCTTTAAATTCCGTTACGGGGTTAATGTCGTGGACGTGGATCCCTCAAGCACGCCGGTTTTTCCATTGGTGCATTATTACGCCTATGACACGTATACCCAGAATGGGACAAGCTGGATTATGCGGAATGAATTCGGAACGCCGCTAAAGATGACCGAAACCTTTGAAAGCGTGGAGTGGCCTCAATTTGGCCGTACGGAAGTCGGATTGACCTTTAACCAGGTTTATCATGAGAATATTTATGAGGAGGGTAAGAGTACCGTCCAGAATTCGATCGAATATTACGGTCAGACCATACCGGCGCCCTATCAGGATTACAAACAATACGTGCATATGCGGCGCCGTCCGGATGGCGTGATGGAGATTTACCGGAACTCAAGTGTTGAGGAAGCCAATGATTTGTCCGGAGGCGCCAATGCCGGTTATTTATCGGACAGGGTGCTGCGCGTCAGTTTTGACGAAAAAACGGGCGCCATCAAAGGCCGGGTCGGCGCGAACACACCTAATGTGAGCAATTCCTTCGGTAATTACGATTATGAGTCAACCATGCAACAGGACGCTACCGGCGTTTTCTTCCGCGTGAGATTGTTCATGAAAAAGCCGGATGCCAAGGCCTTTGGCGGAACGTCCATGAAATACAGGCCGGTTAAAAGGGTCACTGCGCAGGACGGAACCATTACCTGGGAATATGTCACCAATGCAACCGATACCTGGGACAGGCTTATTCTGGAAGAAATTTTGGACGATGACCTGATCGAGCAGAGGATTTACAGGTATGGCGCTGATTATGACGAAGATTACTTGCAACAAAAAGCGTCGCTTCCTCTGTTCCTGCCGGGCGCCTATTACACCAATACCACTTACGCTCCGACCTCGCTGAAATCAGGGTATTTCGCGGAATGGCGTGAACGCCTTGATTTTCTGCTTGAAGGAAAAGGGCAGTACGTGGCCGGCGCCAAGGACTGGAATATGATCAATGATTTCAAGCCTCTGATGTGGGTCGGGCGTCAGGGCGCTGTGCCTGCAGGTTGGCCCCTGCTTGAAGGCAATATCTTTGACAATCCCATGACCCCCGCTCTCGACGGTTTGCAGTTCAATGGCAACACCCAGCGCAAAGTCGCGCCGCTGGAAGCGCATTTGAGGAGTATTCGCGACGCTTTTGACGCCCGCATGACGGTCATCAACACGGCCAGAGATGAGCGCGACACGGCCGTTGACAATGACATCAACGTCCTGCTGGACGGTTTGCGTGTCTATGAAGGGATGAGAGACCGAGGCGCGAAAAGAGTGGGCGGGCATTTCTGGGTGGAAAGCGAATACCAGTTTGGCGACAACCGCAAAGCCCTCCTTGACTGGTATTCCCGCAGAATTCCGTCGGACAACAATTTTGCGCATACTCCTGGCTATTTGGCCACGCTGACCGCGGGTGCGGAAATGATGATGAGCGCTGGCTATACCCTGGGCAGTCCGGCTGGCCTTCTGGTCGGCATGGCCAATGCGGCGGATTACATGAACAGCCCCGGCGCTTTTGACACGGGTCCCGTAAAAATCAGAAAACCGGGCGCGTTTTTCACCAAAGACCGCAAGGATTGGGTTAACTATGATGAATATGGGAGCGCGACGGATGGTGTCAAGCTGTCCCTGGAGGATTTCCAGAACTATCTCCGCCGGCTTTCCGGATTCGTTTTGCACGACGACAATCCGCTCGAGAATTACAGCGAAGAAGCCATCCAGGAAGGCCTTGCCCGCGGCACGGGCGATGCGAACATGAAAAAAGAAGTCAGTCTTAACATGAACCTGGAGCACGAACTTGAAGCCTATGTCAAAGACCGGTATTTGAACAATATCATGAACGTCACTGCCCAGGATTTTCTGACGAATTATCTGAGTGAATATTTGCCCGGCCCAACGCCCGGCACCGCGGGCGCGCCCAAAAGCGGCAAACTCGTTCGTAATCTTTTACTCGAAGACCTTCCGAGAATCCGCGCCATCTACGGCGGTACGTTTGAAAGCTACGGCATGGCTGACACCGAAGCGATGGGATTTATCAATAATGTTTTAAAATTTGATAAATATTTTGTTTATTACACGGAAAGCGTTAAACAAGGGATGAGCACACCCGAAGGCAAATGGGCGTATGCCGAGGTGGGGGCAAACAACGTGATTACTTACAAGCCAGCCACTTACGATCCATCCACGGATTTTTTTTCCTGGACCGGCGACATTATCAGTATTGATCCGGCCAATATTGTCAAAGCGCGTTACGTGCCGGCAGGCGGAGCGGCGTCGGGGATTTTGGTCGATGCCATCGATAACATCCTGAACAAGCTGACTACGTATCAGAATGCCAAGCAAACGGAGTTGACTACCTTGGTCAATCAAATCCAGAACAATGGAATTATAAGCCGCGACAGCCAGGCTATTCTTGACAATCCGAACGACGCCACGCAAAGACGGGAATGGATAGAACTGGCGCGCAGGGAATATGAAAAGTTCATGAATGAAAGGGCGTGGGAGGCCAAATTCGAATACTCCACCACGGTGCGCAATGCGCGCGTGCGTTATCACCGCATGGTCGGCGGACGTAGATTCTATATGATAAGGCCGCAGGAATTGGGAGATGTCAGGCCGGCTGAAAAGAACATCGAAGAATTTATCAGAATATCGACTGTCGGCCGCACCAAGCAGAAATTCACGGAAGGCGCCATTTCTCCGGCCGCTTTCACCACGGTTATCAACGGCGCGCCCGTGAATTTTGTCAAGCCGGATGAGGAGCTTATCCCGCCGCTTCCGAATCAGAAGGTCGCTATGATCAATGCGGGCGATTATGAAATAGGACATTTGGACCGTTATGATTATCAGGTTGAATTGGCTTTCCATGATGCCATCAATCAAGCCTCGCGGTTAAGCGATGAGGCAGCCACAGGAATCGAAAAAATCGTCTCCCTGCTTAGCCCATCGCTCACGGTGCTTCCGGCGTTTGATAACGGCACCGGCGTGTCGGAGGCCAGGAAAATAGTCGCCTCAAGCGGTTTCCGAACCCTGTTCCAGAAAGTCCTCCTTCCGTTATGGGCCAAAGGGCAGACGTATTATGACGGCAAACTGGATCCAAACATTGCCGTTTATTTGGGCCGCATCGAAAGCCTGGTGCTCGAAATCGTGGGATACGGCCAAACCCTGATGAGCGACCCCCACACGGCCATCAACGGCCAAGACGCCGCTGGCAACCGGGTACGGTCACCCTTGGAAGACATTGAGCTTATGGTGTCGCGGGTCAATGAATTGAATGATATTTTCCTGAAAATTGACCCCACCAAGGTGAAGCGCAAATGGGACGAATCCATCTACGCGCAAATCTCGGGCAATGTGCCGAACATTCCGGGCATTGTTGATTTGAGCAATGTCCCTGATTTTTATTCAGAGACCGTCACGCACCTCCTTGATTTTGTGAGCAATGAGGTTTACAAATACGTGGATGTTTCCAAACGCCTGATCGAGACTTACAACCAGACCCGCAAGCAGATGGGCATAGGCGAATCGCTTGAGGAATTGCGCACAGACCTTGAAAAGACAGATCTGTACTCGCTGCTCACGGACCTTCAGAGAGAGCAGTCCGGGTATTTTGACTTCCTGGTTGCTATGCGGAGCCGCGCGCTGACCGACATCGCGTCGCGCCAGGCTCTTTCCTGGAGCGTTCAGTCTGCCTCGGCCGTTCGCTATATCCTGCAGCGCGAAATCGCCGATGAACGCGAAAAGAAAACCACGCTGGTCAAAAACAGTCTTGGCAACAAAGTCTCTATCCAGCAATTCATCACGGAGATGGGAACCGTGCTCAATCCCGTCGTGGACATCAGCAACTTCGACGTCACTCAGTTGAAGATCGATGTGGACAAAGACGGCTCGCTGGGCAAGGAATACAAGCAATTCCTCTACAGCTCCTATTTGCCGGTTCGCAAGGCTATGGAAGAGTATGTGCATCCCGGCGTTAATCTCAATAACGCGAGGCTCGATAAAATGTCCGACGGCACCTATTGGTGGAAACAGCAATCTACGGGCAAAGAGGAGTCGACGGATACTTTTGAAGAAGCGGAAGAAACGGCCTACCGTGTTTACGTGGAGAAAATAGGAAGCGGAGGAAAATTGCTGGCCTCGAAACTTGAAGAGCTGGAAAAGAAGATGGCCGAGTGGCTGCGCGAAGCCGCGCGCAAACGCGCCCTGGCCGGCAAAGAGGGCGAGGAGGAATTCCGCTCCACCATCAACGCGCTGAATGAATACAAGAAAGCGTACCGCGATTATCTGGTCCGGTTCATGCTGGGAGACTTCCGTGAGATTTGGGGCGATCCTTTCGCGCTTTCGCTCAACTCTCCGCTGGAGGCGCTTTCCGAGGGGAATTTCGCCATCCTTCATAATCTGACGCAATACCTGACGAAGGATGAGATTGTCGAGGAAAGAATAGCGGATCCGAAAAATCCCACCCAGCTCATCACGGTCACGGTGAACAAGAAGGGTGAAGAGCAGGAGCTGGTGATGGGCCAGGGCCTTAAATGGGTGACGTCTGAGTTTGACAAATGGTTCGATGAAATGTCCCGCAATTACGAGGCGGTTATGACCCATTACGAGACCATGACTGATTTGCCCGGTCTGAATGCCCCGGGCGCGGTTCGCGAGGTGGTGATTGAGCGGGAAATTAACAAAATCTATCAGACCCATGTCACGGGCGGCGGCGGCAGTCTCGTCGGAAATGTTACTTCCGGTATTGCCAAAGTGATGTCCCAATTCCATCTGGCCGAGAACCAGCTCTGGACGGATTACCAAAACACAGTCACTGCTTCTCTCACGACATACACCCAAAACGTTCAGGCCCTGATGGTCACGGCCAAAGGCCTGGATAAGAAAATCAGAACCCTGCGGGAAATGCAGGGATATGACCTTGTAGCGGCCGACCTTGGATTCGCCGTGCTGAAAGAAGCCTGGCGCATTGTGCGGGCCGTGGGTACGGATATTTACTCAACTTCCATGATTTACAATTCGCTCACACCCGGCAATATGTTTTTTACGGACGCCATGCGGCAGAACGCCATTGATGAAGCCTATTACGATGGGTTCCAGAACTTGATGGTGTCTTTTAACAAGTTGTTTTTCGGGACTTTTGCAGGCAATTACGTGCTGCCCGACCGGGGAAGCGAAGCGTGGTGGATGCCCATGATCACGGGTGGATTCGGATGGGCGGCCGGCGCGGACATGGATCTTAATGCCTGCTTCATTCGGTTCATGAAAATATTCGATTCCGACGGTTACGGCCCGGAAACCCAGGAGGGCACGAGGAAAGTCGCCGAAGGCGTGGGCATGAGAATCCTGGACGCCATGCTCGGAAATCACCTGGAAGTTGAAATGACCGAGCCGGAAAGAAAACTCACCCGCATCCTGGGGACAATCACGGGCAATGACCCGAAATATTTTGACTCGGACGATGATTTCAACAACCGCGTGGTCAAGGTGCTTTTTGCGACCGGGTCCGACAACCTCGATTCCGCCTTGAACACCCTGACCGGGATCGGAGGTTCGGAGACTCCGCTGCGCAGCACGAACACCGCGCTTCTTGACGGCCTCTACAATCTTTACAAGGCGGGCATTATCACAGACGTTGAGTTCCTCAAATACGGGACAAATGCGAAATATACAGGCAATCCCAAGAACATTATTTCTGAAATTTACCAAAGGTCCATTATCGGCGATGACCGTTTTAACCGGGTGGTGGACCATATTGAAGACGGAACGCCGGTTTATAAAACCCTGAAAGGGACATTGGCCAAAAAAGAAGAGGAAATCCGCAGAAAGTTCATGCTCCACAGCATCGATGGCAAAGGCGCTTTGCCCGATGACATCAAGGAACTTTTCGTGCTAAAGGACACGGACAAAGACGGAACGGTCGTGAGCGCCTTTAACAGCGGCGGCGATTTTTCCGCCGCGTATACCGGTGTCATGCCCACTCTGACCGCCGACCCCGGTTATTCGGGCGGCGTGAAAGAAATTGTCGCCCAATTTTTCAAGGACATGACCCTGCCCGGCGGCCGCATCGAGGGAATATTCGGCAAAAGCTGGAATAAGTCGATTGTAAACAGCGATCCTAGCGGCGTTGAAAGCGATCGTAGGGGGTTTGGCGATCCGGAAGAATTTAAAGCTTCTCCGTATTCGATTCGTAAAAAAGGCGTTGGGTCGGCTATTTTCATCAAAGACACCCCTGATACGAGCGGAGGGTATTTTGCTGAGGCGTTTACGAAAAGAGTGGACAGAGGTGTCATGTCGCAAGAAGGGCTTTTTGATTTGTATGACCGCCTGGAAGATTTGACCCGCAACGTGAATTACGGCGCGGTGGGTTCGCCCAATGGCGGTATTGAAGGCCTGAAGAACAAGAAGGAGGCAGTCCTGGTGGACCTTGCCCATTATTTTGACCAGACGCTTATCAGCGACTTCCATTACAACGGCGCTTCGGATGATTTGCTCTATAAAAAAATGGTCAACCTCGGCGGACTGGCCACCAGCTTTTTCGAGAACACCCTGACTCCGATACGGGATTATTACGAGTACGGCCTGACGTCGGACAAAGTTGAATATCAAAAGGTGTTCAGCGATGATTACCTCAAAGGCCGCGCGAATTTCGAGAACTTCGGACGTCATCTGACCATGGATTTTTATGAATTCGATCCCGAGCAGTTTACGGCCAATACCTCGTATGATTATGTGTCCGCCATAGCCGACCAGTCGCTCATCCGGCTGGGCACTTTGTCCAAAACCCGCGACGGAAGCGTGGCCTCGCGTGCCCGCGCCTACAACAGCAACCTCTATTACAACGACACGGTTTCTGAAACCGGCGCTATCGAGGAGCGCATCAGCGAGCACATCATTGTCGGCCGCAGCGGAAGAATCATCGAAACCGGCAGCCACGACGCGGAAACCATGGCCGGCATCAAGAAAGAGATTGAAAAACGGCGCCAGAAACTTGCCCGCGAGTCGGTGCTGGTCAATTTGCCCGGATTGACGGCCAGGCCCGTTCTCATGGCCAAGTCCGAGCTGGAAACGATGTCTTTTGTCACCGGCGCGCAGGTGGAGGAAGTCAAGGACACGGGCCAGGGCAAACTGATCACCCGCTATAACGACGGCGTGCGGGAATATGAAAGCTTCAAGAACAGGAACGGCAGAGAGGAGTATCAACGGTTCTATAACGCGGACGGCAGTTTTAAACAAGTCAGGAGAGTTGTGGAAGACAATGCGACGGTGGATGAAAAGATAAAGGGCGTAAAAGAGAAAGTCCGCGTCACCCGTGAAGTGGTTACCACCTCGGAGATGACGGCCCAGGGTGGCCTGCTCAATTCCGTGTCTACGGCGACCACCCAATATCTGGATCTGAAACGAACGGAAATCACGAACTCGGACCATTTCGGAATGATCAGCAGAAGGGTTATTTCCGATGAAGAAAAGGGCGTCCACGCAGTCACGGATTATAACACGAACGGCGACATTGAGAGCGGCAGCAGAGATTACAATTTAGAGATAGACCTTACAGACCCGAGCGGCAAAGTCATCGGCTATAGGACAGTCAAGGGAACACGGACAATCGGACGCAACGGGATTGAAACGGGCGGGGATATTCTCACGACCACTACCATGCTCGTGGATGAGGAGGGTGCAAAGGATAAAGACGGTAAAGATAAAAAGGACGGGCAATGGGATGTGGAAAAGGATAAGGATGGGAAGGAAGTACTGAATCCGGATGGGTCGAAAAAACTGAAGACAAGAGTGGAACACAGCTTGGAAGAGGGCGGTAAAGAGATTGACATAAGCGGAGTCAAAAACATAGGCGATTTATTCGAGGTGGTGGCGAAGGCTTTGGAAGACGCCCCTGACGTGAGCCGCTTAGCTGTCGCAGTGCGGCTAATGAGAGGTGAAAAAATCGTCGTCAAAAAAGAAAGTAAGACAGGGGAAGACGCCAGGGGCAACCCGCACAAACAGGGTACCAGCATCAGCGGGTATGACAGCTATGAAAAGAAAAAGGGCGAGGACGGGATGTACCGCTGGGAGCATAAAATATCGATAAGGCATAAGGAAGGGAGAACCTCCAAGGAAAAGAGCATGACGAAGTCTTACAAGGATGAAGAGGGCAATAACATCACCGAGGAAATAACGGGCAGTGATCATAAAACCGTCACGACAAGAAAGAAAAACGGCCAGACTACCGTCGTGGGTTACAGCCTGGGATTATTCGGCTGGGAGGAGAAAGGCAACGGCGTTGCGGATCAAGACGGTATGCTTTATGAGGAAAGAGCGGATGGAAGCTGGAGGAAGAGGACCGAAACCGGCTACAGCGGCGAAGAAAAATCAATGTTTGGTCTGGTGAGCGAAAAAACGGAAGTCACGTTTGACGAGGCCTCTCCCACCTGGATGTTTGAAAGCCGCGGCTTTTTCATGCAAATCTTTCACGGGATCGGCGTCCTCATGGACAAGGGAGAAGCCGCTGTTAATGATTTGCTTGGACTTGAGAAAGACTCGCCCCTTAGTCACCTCATCAATCCGTTCACTTCATTCAAAGACCGTTTATCTGTCCTGGCGTGGGTGGGTGAACAAATCGCTTACGGCTTTGAATTAGTGGTTGATAAATGGAGCCGCGCCGCGGAAGGTGAATATGGCCGCGGCTGGAAAGTCCTGGCTTGGGCCGGGGCCGTTGTTGGGATTATCGTATTAGCCGTTTTAACTTGGGTAACCGGTGGGGCCGCTGGGGCTGCATTTGCGGCAGGCTCAACATTCTTGGGTGGGACGTATGCGTTAGTCACAGCGGCCTGCGCTGTCGCCGGTGCATCTTTGCTTTATGGCACGGTTAAAGCTGGATATAAAAATTTGACAGGCACGGCGCGGCCTGGCGAAGTCCGCGAAATTTTCCGGAATTCCCTCTCTCTCGGGGCTTTGGCTTTTGGCATTGCCATCTCATTTCTTTCTTTTGGATTAGTGAACGTGGGTACTGAGCAATTCCAAAGAGCCGCCGAACGCATGGGCAGAAAAAACAGCGTCATCAAAGAAGGGCTTAAGGGCATCGATGATTGGCTTGATGCTCATCCCTGGGCCGGCATTTTGATCAGCGGCGTTATTGCTGTGGGCTTGATAATTGGCGGCAGGTTCATGTTTTTAGCCGGCAGAGCGGGGCTGGCCGGCGCGACAGGATGGCTGGCAAAAGCCGGTTCCGTCGCCATGATGGCGCAGGGCGGCATAATGATTGCCAGCGGTGCTGGCTTGGTTATCGCGGTGGGCACGGCCATGGTTTCGCGTGAAGGCTACACGATCCGGCAATTAACGGGCCTGGGCATAGAAGGCATGATGCAAATCGCGATGAGCCTTGTATACACCGTTGGCATGGCCGGGGCAGTTGGGACATTTGGAGGCAAGAATGCGGCTTTTGTGAAATTGGTAAAATCCCAGACCGGAAGCGGGCTGGGTTTTATTCCGGCCCGGGCCAAGGCCATGTTTGGATTGGGAAATATTTCTGGTTTGAGCGGCAAGGCATTGGCTGCAGAAGCGTGGATCGCGGCCTTTGGCGAGGCCCTGGGCATGGCTTATTTTTCAATTAGCCTTTATGCTGTCATTCAGATGGTTTTCTCGGGTGTTCAAGCTGTCATTGTAGCATTCACAGGCAACCGTACTTTTGACTCACGCAAATGGTTGATGCAGAAAGCGGACAAACTCGGCGAAAAGGCAGACCTTACGGACGGCATTTGGGGCTCTATCTTGGGCTTTGGGCATAAATTCCTCATGACCGTGTTCAGTTTTGGCGGCATGGATCCCCATGAGAGCGGAAGATTTTTTGACTGGAAAGGAAATTTCATCGGAACTTCTTTCGAGCAAGGCCCCGCGAAGATGGTGGGCAATCTAATGGCAGACCTGCCGTTTTTCATGCTTTTGATGCCCGTGATATTGCCTTTTGTGGAAAGCTTGCCGATTATCGGCACTTTTTTCAAGTTCCTGGATAGGCGCATCGGAGCCGCCGCTATCAATGAGTTTAACGAGAAAACATTGGGAAAAGTATTGGTGCCGCTGGCTAATAAATTCGCCGGTAGCAATTTGCTCGCTGCTACTTTCAAAGTAGTAGATGCCGTGAGCTTGACCCTGGCAAAAGCTTCAGTAACGGGCGCAGGCGCTTTGCTTCAATTCGGCATCAAAGTGAATTTGGCTGAAAGCTTTCTCACAAGCTTTTTGATAGGGATCGGTTTTGACCCCCAAACAGCGCAAGCCATAGCTAGTAAAATAGCCATTTCTGTTGCCTCCATCGGCAGTGCCAGTCACATTGAACAACAGGCAAAGTTTAACCGCCAACTCCGTGAAATGGGTAGTAACGTGGTCCGGGATATCGTGAAGGCCGGCGGTTCTCACGGCTTGGCAACCGTGACGGAGGTATTTGAAAGGGGCACGGACATCAAGCAATTTGTGGACGGTGTTAAAGCCACCGGCCGCGGGGACGCGCTTTGGCGAGCGCTTGAGGTTCTCGGCGCGCAAGGGGCGGCTGCTGCCATGAACCCGTTTGCTAAGGAAGATGGCAAAACGTTTTACCAAAAAGGCGCGGATTTTGCGGCGTATATCGGCAAGCTGGGACATGGGATTTATACGCTGGTTGGGGTTTTTGGCGCGGGTCACGCAGGGGCCGTGCTCGGCGCCTGGAAAGACAAAGGTGCTGACGCTTTGATGGAACACATGACCCGCATTATTGACAACGGCAGTCTGGCCAAGGCAACGGCCTTGGCTGGCAAGTCCGGAGCCTCGTTTTTTGTGTCCCAGATCCAGGATTCCAGAAAGTTCAGCGATTTTTTTAATCAGGGCGCTGATGTGGTGAGTAAAGCCCTCAGCCGTTTCGGCATTGAAGGCGCAGCCATCTTGGCCAGCCATATGGGATCGCCCGAAAAACTGGCTGAGTTTATGGACAAGTTCAAGAGTGAAATCAACACGACTATCCGTGAGCTCGGATTCACTGAAGCCGCCCAGTTGATCACCCGTTTCGCGGCAGGGGAAGATTTTTCAAAATTCATCAAGCAAACCGGGGCCGGCGGTTTCAAAGACATGATTAAGGTTGTGGGCAGGGAAGGCTTCCTTGCGGCAGTGCCCCATTTCAAAACAGGCCAGGAGATGCAAACTTATTTCAAGAATAACAGGGCCGCCATTGAGACCCTTGCCAAAGATTTGGACAAAACCTCTGCAGGAAAAGTGGCAGGAGTCCTTTTTGAAAACGGAAAGACTGATATGAACGCGTACATGAATGCCAATGGCATCTTTTACTATTTGATAGGAGCCGCCGACCGCCTTGGCGGAACCGATACCGCCAGGCTGGCAGCAGCCACTCTCATGGGCCATGTTCTTAGTAACGGCGGTGATTTCGGCCGTTTCATGAATTATAATTTCAGGGCTTTGGAAGCCGCGGCCAAAGCTCTGGGCGGCGGCAACATGGGCGCGCATGCGGCCGTGGCTTTGGCCGGGAAGATTCTGGAAAACCTTGGCAAGGGCGGAAGCATTACGGAATTCACGAGGTTCGTGAATTTGCATGAGGCGGCTCTCACGGAAGCGGCCGGGAAACTGGGCGCCATGGGCGCGGTTGTCCTTGCGGGTGCGGCCATTGATAAGGGCCGTAATTTTACGGATTTGATGACGGGCGCAGGTTCGACCCGCTTCAAGTTAGGGCTGGATATCCTTGTGGAGCGATTTGACAAAGACGGTGCCGCTCAAGTCGCCGCGGCCGCGGTCAGACAAGGCGCGGATATCATCAAAGTTATTACCAGCGCGCATCCAATACTAATGACAAAACTGGTTGACCATTTTGGAGTGCAGAACGCGGCCGCCATGATGATTCACGGGATTCAAATCGGAGGGGATAATGTCGAGCTTTCGTGGGTCATCGGATATATGAGAAACGGAACAATCGGTGATTTCGTAAGAGCCGTTCGCTTGGGCAGTCAAGGTGATGTAGCCATAGCCTTCAAGATGATCGAAGGCGGAAGTCTTGAATCCGCCCAAAAAAAGCTGACTGATATTCAAGAAGTTGGCCGCCAAATGGGCCGTGAAGGTGCCACCGTGGCTGTTCTGGAGGCCATGGGCGGCGGTAATGTCAGCCTTGCGCTCAAAAATATGACAAAGATTGACGCGGTCGGAGAGAGGTGGGGCAATAACGCGGCCCTGACAGCTTTGGGCGAGGTTATAAAGCGTGGAAATATCGATGCGGCCATGCGCGGAATGGGCAAGATTGACGCAGTTGCGCTTCAGTCGGGTTTGGGTGAAAAAGCGGTTTTGCTAGGTCTGACCGAGGTGATGCGTGCCGGGCATGCTCAAGGGTTGGATGTCGCCCTTATAAGAATGGATCAGATCACAGACATTGGATCTAGAGCGGGCGTGCGCGATGGGGCTGTTGCAATTTTAACGGCTCTGTCTGCTGTGATGGAAACGGTCAGAACTGAAGGCGCTGATGTTGCGAAAAAAGGGTTAGATGCGGCCCTTTTAAAGATTACGGACATCGCAAGTATGGGAAGCCGTACCGGGGTCGGTGAACAGGCCATTTTGGTGGCATTGAAAGAGGTGATCAAAGCCGGAAATGAAAAAGGTCTTAATGCGGCTATAACTGAAATAAGCAAGATCACAAGTCTGGGAGGGAGTACGGGCGTGGGTGACCAGGCGATATTGATTGGTTTGGAACAGGTGATGAAGGCCGGGAACTTGAGCGGATTGGATGCGGCTATTTTAAGGATAAACGATATCAAAAATCTCGGCGCGGATACCGGCGTGGGTGATCGTGCGATATTGACTGGGTTGACTGAAGTGGTGAAGGCTGGGAATGCCACAGGCCTTGTTGTGGCTATTGCGAAGATGGCTGACATAAAAGCACTTGGATCCGCATCGAGCGTCGGCGATCGGGCGATATTGGTCGGCTTGGAAGGGGTGATGCGCGCCAAGGATGGCAAAGGCGTGGATTTGGCGCTTGCCAATATGACAGATATCGTAAAACTCGGAGAGAAGTCCGAGCTTGGCGACCAGGCCATATTGACCGGTCTGGAAGCGGTGATGGGCGCCAAGGATGGCAAAGGCGTGGATTTGGCGCTTAAGAACATGGACAGGCTCGTAGAACTTGCCAGGGCGTCGGCCCTCGGCAATGAAGCCATTCTGCTGGGTATTAGTTCCGTGATAAGCACCAACAGCGTGGTTGGCGTTGAAACAGCGCTAAGAGGCGGCAATATGAGCGCGATTCGAAGCGCAGGCCAGGAAATCGCGGATTGGACGGGCAAGGGACAGAATGATGCGACGCGGATGGCTTTGGGTGCCGTGCTAAGGACTGGCAAAATAGACGGCGTGTTGAAGATTAATGAAGCAGGGACCATGAAACAAGTGGTAGATGCCGCGAAGAAAATCGATAGAGAGGCGTCAAAGTTTAATTCTGATACAAAGGGAATTGATGCGGCTTTGAATTCTGTTTTAACGTCCGGGAAAATAGACGGCGTGGCAGAGATCAATAAAGCCGGGACCATGGACCAAGTGGTAGACGCCGCAGAAATAATCGACATCGCCGCAGCGATTCATGGCGCCGAACAAAATGGTTTTGACAAGGCTCTTAACTCGGTATTGATGAGTGGCAATATGAGAGGGATTACGAAGGTTAATGAGTCCGGGACGATGGATGCTGTATTGGATGCGGCGAAGAAAATTGATACATTCGCAAATAATTATCATGCCGATGTGAATGGTTTTGACAAGGCTCTTAACTCGGTATTGATGAGCGGCAATACGGACGGGATAGCGAGGATCAATGCGGGGGTTGCAAGAATACTTTGGGACGGGGCAACTAAAATTGACAGAGCCGCAAACTACCATGGAGTTGAGGGAAATGGTTTTGAAAGGGCCCTTGACTCGATATTGAAGACCGGCAAAACAGACGGGCTGGAGATGATCGTTAAGAGTGGGACTTTGAACTCGGTTTGGACCATAGTAACGGGGGCTGTTGGATTAACGATTGGTCTCGATCGCGCGTTTGATAAGGCTGTGGACTCGGTGTTGACTAGGGGCGATAGGGAAGGATTAAATGCCGTGCTCGGGCAGACCAGGGATGCGAGTGGTGTGACGATACTGAATATCGATACGCTTTTGGCCGCCGGCAGAGAGATTCATTACAACGCATTGGGTCCCATCAACGGTTTTGAGAAGGCGCTCGACGCCGTACTCACAACCGGGAAGATGAACGGGGTGCAAGCAGTGTTGACGACTGGGAACATGAACTTAATCAACACAGTTGCTACCGCCTCGGGGCTTGGAAATGTTGGTTTCGAAATGGCCTTAGATTCCGTTCTGAGATCCGGGAAGATGGACAATGTGCATGAAGCGATAACGAATATGGATGCGCTGAAGGCCGCCGCAAAGGAAAATGGCGGAAGGATAGCAAGGAGTTTTGAAACGCTGTTTGATATCGCGCTGGTGCATGGGGCGGATAAGGTGTTGAATTTGGCGAATGGGACAGCGGATATCAAGAATGCTGACGGGACGATGGAGACGGTGTCGAAGCTAGATGCGTTGACTGCTGCCGCTTCGAAGCTAAACGTGAGTTTTGACAAGCTGTTTGATATTGCGCTGGTACACGGAGCAGACAAGGCGATCGAATTGGCGCATGGGACAGCGGATATCAAGAATGCTGACGGGAAGATGGTGCCTGTGCCGAAGCTTGAAGCTTTGACTGCTGCCGCTTCGAAGCTAAACGTGAGTTTTGACAAGCTGTTTGATATTGCGCTGGTACACGGAGCAGACAAGGCGATCGAATTGGCGCATGGGACAGCGGATATCAAGAATGCTGACGGGACGATGGAGACGGTGCCGAAGCTTGAAGCTTTGACTGCTGCCGCTTCGAAGCTAAACGTGAGTTTTGACAAGCTGTTTGATATTGCGCTGGTGAGCGGAGCTGATCACGCGCTTAATTTGTTGAAGGCTTCGGATGTTGCCGGGAAAAACAAGTTTGATAGGTTGAAGGATGTCGCCCGCGAGATTGGCGTCAGTTTTGATAAATTGCTGGATACGGCGCTGGTGAGCGGAGCTGATCACGCGCTTAATTTGTTGAAGGCTTCGGATGTCGCCGGAACAACAAAGCTTGAAAGGTTGATCGATGTCGAGAGCGAGACCGGTATAAGTTTTGCTAAGTTGATCGATGTGGCATTGGTGCATGGAGCGGATCAGGCGATTGATTTATTAAGGCACGTTGATAGTCAAGGCACAACAAAGGCGTTTGCGCTGCTGGAAGTTTCAATTAAGACAGGCGTCAGTTTTGATAAATTGCTGGATACGGCAATAGTAACCGGAGCCGATCACGCGCTTGGGTTGACCAAGGAAATACCGAAAATAGACGCTGTTACCGGTGAGGCGCTGAAAGATTCCAGCGGTAATGTCGTGATGCAGACGCGGTTTGAGGCTTTGAAAGAAATCGCGAAGGCTGCCGGCGTAAGTTTTGACCGGCTGTTGGATACCGCGTTGGCGCGCGGCGCTGAAGGCGTGGACGTGGTTGTTGGCGTCAGCGATGTCGCCGGCGCGAAAGTCAAAAACATAGACATAATTAAGCAGGCCGGAGAAAAAATTGGCGAAATGACCGGAGATAAAAGTCAGGGATTGCAGAAGGCGCTGGATTTTGTGTTAGTGACGGGAAAGATGGAGGGCGTGGCGGAAGTGGCAAAGAGTGAGAACATGGATGCTATTAAGAAGGTCGGTGAAACGTCAGGCCTCGGCGCTAGGGGTGCTGAAATGGCATTGGATGCCGTGCTCGTGACCGGGAAGATGGACGGCGTGCATGAAACGCTTAAGACCGGGAACATGGATTTGATCAAGAAAATCGGGGAGATACCCAAGTTAGGCACGGCGGGCAGTGAGCGGGCGTTGGAAGTTGTTTTGATGACGGGCAAGGCAGATGGCCTCAGCGTTGCTATTGATAAGGCGGATGCAATCAGTCGTGTCGCGGAGTCATTGGGTAAGAATGAAGCATTAGAAGCTTTGGGCGGGATAATGGGAGGCGGCAGCATGGAACGTCTTGAATCAAAAATGACTGAAGTTGTGCAGATCCGAGACAGACTTGGGAGTTCTGAAGGATTATTGGCGATACGGCTTGTGATGTTTGGAGGGGATATAGACGCAGCTGTAGGCAAGCTTGATGGAATTGAACTGCTTGGGAAGCAGTTCAATTTGGGTCGTGAAGCGGTGCAAATTGGACTTACGGTGGCGATTCCGTTGGAATCTAAACGCCCCTTTTCAACCAGCTCCGCTTCCAACGGCGCAAGAATCTTCCGGTTGGACATAAACAAGTGGGCTACTTCATGGATATAAGCCTGGGCTATTTTCCGAATGTCAGCGGGTTGTCCGTTTTTAGGATGAATCAGCTTGTCGTTAATCACTACCACACCATCACTTACGAACGCGTTGATATTTTCAGGCAAATCAGCCACCAGAATTTTTGTGAT
>ASOC01000001.1 GCA_000405945.1 Candidatus Omnitrophus fodinae SCGC AAA011-A17 | reverse complement strand
CCGGAACGGCCGGCGCTCAAGCCGGTGTCCCGGCAGGGACCCGTTCTGATATGGAAGCGATGAGGCAGGCTTTCCTGGAAGAACGAAGGATGGCGGCTGAAGCGGCAGCCAGGCGCGCTGCGGAACTTCTTCAGGAAATAGCATCTGATTTGAGCCATTCTCAAATGACTCGAGCGCGCGTGCAAGAGATGCTCGAGCAGCTCACAAAAGAAGATCATCCGGGATCTGTGATCCCGTCTTTGAACGTTTTGAACGCTTTTGCGCCCGAGCTGGAAAAGAAACTCCGGGAATGGGCGGACCGTTTAACAGGCAATGTCAAAAGCTGGCTTGGCGGACGAAGAATAATCAACCCGGACGAACTGAAACCGCCTGACTTGACTTCGCCGGGGGAAGCAGGACAAGCCGGGACTGGAAAAGGAATCAGTATTCCTGATTTTTCGAAACAATCAGCAGGGCAGGGGGCTTCCGCAAGAACGGGACTGCCGGGTTCGGGCACCATGGCGGGACAAGCAAATACCGGGCCGGGCGGGGTCGGTTTGGGCAAGGCATCAGGAGATTTTTTTTCCGGCGGTGCCGGGGGCCAGGTTCCATCCTCCCCGGGCCCGGTAAGAGGCGCGATAGGACCCCGTTATCGGAAAACCGGGAGTGCTGACAAGCCTGAAAAAGAACCGGCCATGACCGTAATCGATAAACCCTTGAGAGAAATATTTTACGGCAGTGAAGAGGAAGAAGAGACCCGCAATCCTTTTCTGCACGAGATTTCATTCTCTCTGACCGATAAACTCGAAGATCTCACCGCGGACTTTTATGACTACAAGTCAGCGCCCGAAAAAATGCCGAGCAGTACATCCGGCGTTTTCAACGTCCGGCAGGCGCTCAGGGACCCGACTCATCCCCTGCTTCGGTCTTCATTGTCAGCCGGCGAAAAAATTCCGAAAGAAATTATTATCCGGGGAAGCCTTCTCCCGGAGAAATTAAGCCCCATTCTCAAGGAATTCTTTGCCCACCTCTTTGAGCGGGGTTTTACGGCGCGGGTGTACAACGGCCAGGATCACTGCGCGGTTGGCATCAAAACCGTGTCCGCATTGGACCGGGTACTCTTTTTTGCGAATGAGCAAAAGATCCAGCCCGTATCCGACGACGTTCTCGAGCGAAATTTGAAGGGACGTCCGAAGGGTAGTTACATCATCACGGATTTTGATTCTCTCCTGGACTTGATTGAGACTGAATACCTGGATGGAATCCTTAGGACTATGGCGCAAATGAAAAGATCCGCGGACATTAATCCGCATCAAGCGAATATTCTGAGGTCAGTAGATAAAATTAAGGTGTTTGAAAGATGGGACCAGGTGCGCGCTTATTTGCCTCTGGGACCTGATTTGGCTCTGGCCGTTGCGGAGGGGCGCACGCACAAGAAGGGAAGGATTGTAGTTTTAAAGAAGGAAACCAAAAGGAGCGATTTCGACCAAGACTTCCATATGGCGGATACCGGTTTGCGGATTCTCGGTGAATTGGGAAGTCAACGTGTTCCGGCAATGAAGCCGGACAGCACTAAGGAAGGCGAGACAAATACTTTAGATGGACCCGAGGCTATTTTTGATCTGGGAGAGAATCCAGCGGGTGTGCCCGGCAACAGAAAGTTTTTAGTGGCTAACCGCGAAAACTCCACTCTGAGTCTGTTCGAGGTGACCCATCTTTCCACCAAGTCGCAAATAGAATTCCAAGGTCAGATTACAAGCAAAACAGTGCGCAAAGGGGATGAGACACAATATTCCCTTTCCAGCCCGGTAGATTTTGTTGATTTGGGAAATGACGAGTTTCTGGTTGTCAACTGGTACGGCAATAGTTTGAGCCGTTTTAGAAGGATTTCGGGTCCGGAAGGGGAGCGGTTCGAATTCGTTGACATGACAAAAAGTGAAAAATGGGAAGGCGAAAAGGAATTCTTGCCGACTTTGGATTATCCTTCAGCGGCGCTTAAATTGAACGATTCGGAATTTCTTATAGCTCACGGACGCGGGAAAAAACTTTTAACCTTGTTTAGGATAGGTCCTGACCGCAGCATCCAGGCGGTCAGGGTTTATGAGATTGGATTACCCAGCGGGTACGAGAAGATGTTGAGAGAGAGATGGCGCGGGGGCATAGAGGAAAGGCTATACCATTACCAGATTACAGGCCTGTTGAAAGTTGGGGAAGATGAGTTTGTAGCTGCGGATGGCAGTGAGAGACTCCGGCATTTCAAATTTGATCGCGAAAAAGGGCAAATGGAAGAATTGAATCTCATTGGCGAGGAAGGAAAGAAATGGCATGAAGAGGCGATCGGACCGACCCATGCCTTTCTTCAGTTCGTGGGACAAGAGAAGACCGAATTTTTCGGAGCAGGAAGGGAGATGAATGATGTTCGTGAATGGGCGCAATACAAGACATTTCCGGACAATTACCCAAAACTTTTTCGCGAGCCGCTGCTTGCGGGTTTGAGGGCGTGGAACAATTTACCGGATGCCGCGAAGGTTTTGAACGAAATCCGGCAAAGATTCAGAAAAGACGGCCGGCTTGAGGCATTTAAGGATTTACTGGATTTCATCTCCCGTGAATTAGACCAGCCGGGTGCCGAGGGTGGAAAGGTCAAGATACCTGCCGCCGAAATAGCCGAGAGAATGCTCGCTCAGGAAAATGTCGAAACAACCGGCCAGGCGGGCACGAAACCCGCAGCCGTTACGACGGCCCCGGCGCCTTCCGGCGCATCCTTGGGCGCGGGGGAGGTTGGGCGTTCGGGTTTATCCAAATTTCGGGGACGCAGGAATTTGTTAATCGGGGGTCTCCTGGCTGGAGCGTCACTTATTAGCGGCGGATTGTATATGACGGGTGTTATCAACCCGAATCCGAAGCCGGTCGTGATCGCGCAAGAGAAGGCCGCAACTGCTTCGAGAATCCGGGAAGTTGTCATGAATCGCCTTTGGGATTTGCTGGACGATCCCGAAGCAGAACCCTGGCGCAGGGAAGCCGCGGAAGACACGTTGCGGGACATTTACCGGGCGAACAACGACGGGGATCTTGCTCAGGGTGATTATTTCCAAAGACAGTACAAAGCCCCCCAGGGCGTCATATGGTTTCAAAGGGCGGTGCTGGAAGACCTCTACCTGTCAGCGGTGAGCGATTTGACCAAGCATGAACCCGACGGTGAAAAGGCGCGGCGCGTTATTGACTCCGATCCCAATGAAATGCAGGCCAGGGTATTTTATTGGCCCGGAGTTGAAATCTCGCTTGATGNAAGAAAAACCTACAGTCATAACCTGGGCCTGGGTTGGGGCAAGTTTGTGTACCGCTATCCGGCTTTACAGCATGAAATGCTCGGCAATCCGGCCCAGCTCACGCGCCTGCTGGAAAGCAATTTGTTTGATTACGATGAACAGGCCGCCGTGTTTAAAAAACTTCTCGTTAGCCATCTGGATAATCCAGAAAGCAAAATTCACGAGGATTCTGCAGGGCTTTCATTCATCGTTGCGGATCGATTGTACGCGAATCATCCCGAAATAACCGGTTTGAAAAAACAGGGTAAAAGCATCCATGGGTATAAAAACAAGGCTTTGAGGGATTTAATCCAAATCGGTGTTGCCGAACTTGAAAGTGGGAAGGCAGCGGGCGGCAGAACGGCGCAAGCGCTGGCACAATGGGTGTTCGCCAAAGTCGGGCCAGGGACTGAAGCTGAAAACACGGTTTTCCTCCTGCCGTTATTTAATAAAGAACATCCGGGTGACATTGCCGCGGGGATATCGGAAAAAGCTTTTCTGGAGGCCTATGCCGGGCTTGCCTTTGCCGGCGATGTGTCCGAACCGGAAATGGCGTCGGCGATTATCGGGAAATTTTATGAAAATTCGTTTTACCGTTCTACGGATTACTTTCTTGACGGATTCGAGTTTTTAAAGAGTTTACTGCCTCTTCTGGACCGTGTCGGTGACCCCGGCATGGTGAATTATCTGATCACGCAGTTTTTAACCCTGCGCATTGGGCTGGTAGAGGCGGGAAAAGACCGCCAGGCCGAAGCTGAAAAAAAATGGCGCCGCGCCACAACCACTTTTCAGGGACTGGTTTATTTTCTCCAAAAAGTGGTCACTGATTTCATTGTGCCCGGCAGGGTGATGCAGTTGGGCGGAGCCGGCCTTTCACCTGATGCGTACGGTGTTTTGGAAAAGCTCAATGCCTTGAGCCGCGAAGCAATTCTGAAAGGCGGTGATGTCCCGGACCGTATTGAAGCGAGTTATAAAAAAGTAATTGCCGAGGATTTGGTTCCACTTCTGCGTTCGGAGTTACAGCAATGGGACACGCCTGAAGCGGGTAACGGTGTGATACTTGCTTCTCTCTATGATCGCGATGCGCTTTTCAATCAAGCAGGACTTGGCGCAGCTTCGGATACCGAGAAGGCCGTTTTTATTTCCGCGATTAAAAACAGATTCGCCGCTGTGGACGGACGCAGGCCGGATGATATCCCCGACGAACTTGCCCTGGTTTGGCATTTGATTTATGGCGAAGACAGCGCGGCGTTGCCAAAGTCATGGAAAAAGGGTTTTACGGCCGGGCAAAGGGCCCGTGTGGAGCAGCTTTACGCCGGCGCTTCCTGGCAGAATATTCTGATCCGCTCCGCGATTGGCATCACATCTGAAGATACCGTTTATCCCTCATCCATCGCGGAAGCTAAACGAATACGGCGCCTGATGGATTCGCAGAAACAAGGCATTAATATCGATGACGGTGGCCAATTTCTTAAATACCTGGCCTTTGCCGGGGCTTTAAAAATATTCCCCGACAGCTATTTGTTCGAAGACGCGGAGCATGGCGGCCGCGGAGTTCTTCCCAAAGATTTTTTCGCCAGGCACGTTGATTACACGCCCGGCTGGTCGAATGGCCATTATATTTCGTCAAAGTTTGAACGTTCTGGCCAAGCCGGCGTCGAGCAATCTGTGATTGCCGAGGGCACGAATCAAATAGCGGGAAGGCTCTCCGCCATGGGCAGTGAAATCTCCCATTTGTTCGAAGACCTGGTCAGTCAAAAATTTGAAGGGTATTTAAAAAGTCAGAATTTGCCGGAGTATGAGGACAGGGCCGGTCTTCTGGCCATGCAGGCAAGAGCGCCGTTTTTGTTCAGAGACGAAGGGCAGGCCTTTGCCGCTGAAACGTACCGGGCCGGGCAATCCATGGTCCGTTCGTTTATCGCAGATAAAGCCTTTCAGCAGGAATTGAAACGCGTTTTCAGCCGCTCACATCGCAATTATTGGGCTTTGATGCGCGGGATCAAAGATCTTGACGCGGAAGCTGTGTTGCGAGCGCTTAGTCCGTCGGAAATTTACTTCCTGGGAATGATGGCCAGGGAGGGCCTTGAAAAACTGTCCAAATTCGGAAAGCCTGATGCCGGGCTTGCCGCGTCTCTCGAAAATCTCTCCGCTATCGAAGCCAGTGTGAAAGCGTCCAAAACCGTTTTGGAAGAATTCAAAAGGGAAATTGACCAGGTGGCCGGCATTCCCGCTCTTTCGACTTCCGGCCGCGACAGACTGCAGGAATTGCGGATGAAACCTTATGACAGGTATTTCAGTTATGTGTCTACCCACAGTCTGGCAGAACGTCTGAGCGCGGATTTCGCGGTTCAACTTATGGCGGCCATGCATGAAGCCAAATTGCCGGCTAAAGTCAGACCCTGGATTGTTCTACCCTCGCTTGAAGCGCAGTTGTTAAAACTGGCTCAAGACGCTGAACTTAACCGGAGCCTTCGTTTATTGAAAACTTCAGAGCAATTCTATAAAGAGGGAGCGCTTACGCCAAGCGGTTTAAAGGCCTACGGTGTTATTTTGAATAAAACCATCGAAGCCATCACGACTGCCACCACGGCGGGCAATGTCAAGTTATGGGTGGAAGAGAATCAGCGCCGGGAAGGAGTTCTAAAGCCGGGCTTGCCCATGGGGGGCCGTGAAGCCGGCGTTGAGCAAACATTCCGGGAACGCTCGATTGAACGCGTGGCCGGATTGGGGGCAGGCTCCTATTCCGCCGCATCGCTTGGGCAGAAGGTTTCGGGTGAACCCGCATCGCTGGGAACGGCGCAAAAAATTCTAAAAATAGCCGGTGTAACGGTGCCGCCGCTTGTTTCGGTTTTTATTTTTAAAGCACTGCATTTCCCGGCCGCTTCTGCGGTCGGGCTCACCGCGCTTTTCTGGCTTGACGCATTGATCCTGCTTAAAAATTGGAGCGAAAAAGACGAAGGCGAATGGAATGTCCCGCGTGCCGGCTGGATGATGCTGGGATGGAATGCGGCCTTGTATGCGTTTCTTGTGTTTTTGCCCGCTTCGTGGTCATTTTACATTTTTGGGATTCTTTCGGCGTATGGGGCCCTGCTCCTGGCTGACGGAATTTATGTGTACCGCCAGACTCAGGCGCGCCGGGTACTTGCCAGGACACGGGAAAGTCAAATCCGTGATCAGAGCCGGAGCGAGATATCGCGCCGCCAGATGATCAAAGGCACGACCCTGGTTGCCTTGGGACTCACCTCCGGCATTGCGGCCCGGGATGTCTTGAAAGGTTTGGTCCGCCTGGAATCACTGTACAAGGCGGGGGTGGAGAAAAAACGCCGCGAAGAAGCCATGGCCCGCAGCAAAAAAGTCATCAGCCGGAGGGAAAAAGAAATCGTGGCTTTGTGGGGCAAGCTGGATACCACTTTCACGCAATGGGCTTTATCGAGCACTCTTTACGGAAGAAGTTTCCTGGATTTTGTAGACGAATTCACGCCGGACCAGCAAGACGCTATTCTGAAAGCATTTTTCATCAAAGACGGAGTAGGTAGTGTACCGCGCAAACGGCGTGACAGGGACGAGGCCTTTAAGCCGATTTATTTGCGCAGGATAGCCGCATTTTTCGCGCGCCTCGATGAGGGGGGCATCAAAAGGCTTGTGAGTCACAAAATCCAGCAGAGAATCAATATATTTAACCACACACTCGAGGCCAGGAAAGATCCTGACGGCCGCGTTTACGATCAATTCACCGTGCCGAATTTGGACCCCAATATTATTGACGAAGTGGTGAGGCGCTGGAAAGTTCCGCTACCGTTTTTCATGGCTGTTATGATGCGTGAAAGCGGGGGCTACAAGTTAAAAATTGACCTGGTTAATCCGGGAGACGGGCACGGGGTCAAACAAGTGACCCGGATGTCTTTGATCGATTGTTGGCAGGAAGTTCTGGAAAAGGGAATCATAGACTGGGACTGGTATAAAACAGTCAAGGTGGATGACGGGAAACAGTCAGCCTATCAATGGATTAAAAGCAATATCAAAGAAGGGCAGGAAATCACGGTTATGAAGAAGACTATCACAGTGAATAGCGCCGATGTGGACATTTTTAACGCGCTGGCTGAAGGGGATCCTTTTGATGAAGCTCACCTGATTGAAAACCGGTTAACGGAAACTGAATTTTTTCAATTGGGCCTTAAATTCACAGAGGCTCAACGGGAACAAATGACGACCACGGAAGGGTTTTTGTCCCGGGAGGATTTAACGCCTGAACAGCGGCAAACCATCATGAAACACCGGCTAAAAATCCTGTTTTTCACCGAGACCGGACCGGGCGAGGAAGAGCGTTCTCCCGTGGCTCGCCCGTTTCTTTTTAATCCGAATATCAATATTCGCGTCGGAGCCGTGGTGCTGGCCGACAGTTTGCGCGTGATGAACGACCATTTTAAGAAACTTTTGGCGCAACCCATGGCAAACAACGAAGTGCCGAAACTCACACGAGCGGAATTGAATAAATTCGCGGCTTTTGTTTATAACCGGGGTGAGGGCCGTGCTAAACGCGGTACCCGGGAAGCCAAAGCCGGAAATATCGACCCCACGGATTTCGACAATGTGCTTCCTTTAATTGACATTCATTACAGCCAATTAGATCGCATTACTTACACCAATTTCGTAGCGTTCATAACGGGAGGACAACTTTTGAACCCAAAGACCGGTGAGAAGGATGAAACAACAGCCGGCATGACGGCATTTTTTGAATTGCTCTTCAAGGACAAGCTTCCGGTTTCCAAGACCGCCGAAGGACAGTCTCTGGGGCGTGAGAAGACCATTCACGAGGAGCGCTTATGGCAAATCGAAGAACCGGCCTTGAATGCTATGGATAACGGAAATCTGGTGGACGCGTATCTGGGGTATGTCACGGCGCGGGATTACGCGAAGGATCACAGAATGCGCGAGGATGCTGCGCGCTTGCAAAAACGACTGGAAGAAATAGAAGGGTATCTTCTGCCTATCAAAACACTGCCGGAAGTTGGCGCTTCAGCGGTTCCTGTGGTTCCGTTTCTTGAATTTTTTTATCAATTTTCAGAGCGTGACCGAAAGAATCAATACCGGAAGTATGAAATCACGGCAAGCATCCCGGGTGAAGGAATCCATCTGATTCTCGTGAAGCATGAGGGCGATGAGCAGGTCATGCTGGTTTTTAAGGGCCCGCAACAAATGGGGTATCAGTTTGCGGCCGCCGCGAGTTTTAACGTGGAAAGAACACGAAGGAAACTAGACGCGAATGTGTCTTGGATGACTACCTTTATCAAGGGCGAGGGATTTATGCGGCGGGCGATTTCGCCTTTGCTGCACGGCTATACGGTGGAAGGACAATTGCTCAACGAATGGCGTTCCCCGGGCGAAAACCGCTACGGCATTGACGAGACGGATGGCATGTATCAATGGCTGAAGCAAAATGCCGGGCAACTGGATTTGTCGGTGCGCTACGACCGGAAACAGGGAATGCATATTGTGACCCGCAAACAACCAGGCCGGAGTTTATTCGGCTGGCTGAGAAGAGAAGTGAGCGAACCCTCTCTGCAGGGTCCGGGCACACTAGGCGGTGCCTCGCTTGGTGTGGGGGAGGTGTTACCTGATGTGGGGTTGCTTTCACGGCGGGATTTGGGCCGAGTGGCCGGGATGGCGTTGCTGGCAGGATTGGGGTTGAGCGGGCTGGCTGGAACTGGGAACGCACAGGTGAATGCGGTCGGGCGGCGTGAGATCGACAGAGACCGCTACTTGACAGTGATGACGGTTCTTGCTGCGCGGTTGCTTCTGCATGGGGGCGTGAAAATGAGATTTGAATCCCGCGTTGAAAGAGATGAAACAATGGATCGCGTTGAAAGAAGTTTCGGCGTTCGCGAAGAAGTTTTAGGGGTTGATCCCGCTGTTCGAGAGACCGAAACCCGCAAAGTTGTGGATGATGCCTATCTCCTGGCTCAAACAAGTGGTGCCGACGAACTGGCCGACCGGTTGGAGATGGCTGTCCGTCGCGGATTGGATAATCTCCCAAAGGTCGCACGGGAGAGTCGGCTTGAGTTTTATCTCAAAAATGTGCTTGACCCATATTTCGTCCTGCTTGAGATATCGGGCACGAGAAAAAAGGCCTACGGCACACGCCTGGATGATCTTGTCGCAGCGCGGTTTCCAGCCATCTTCGAGACCGGCGCCGGCAACCCCTTGGCTGATTTCATCCGGCAGTTCCGTCAGGGCAGATTGCAAACCGCGGTTACAAATACCCTGGAAGCAGCGTTCGACAAGAAAGGATATGCGGGAAGCTTTGACTTTAAGCATATTGTTCTCTACCGGGTCGCGCAAACGATGCCTGTTCATGCGGGCGGGGTACGGGCCGTCGTCCGGCTCCGCAAGATGGGGCTTCAGGTGGATAGGGCAGCGCATGGCGTGTCGGTCTTGAGAAAGGACGATGTGACGATCCTGGATGCGGTTCATAACGCAGTTGTGAATACGGTGACGCAAGCAGTTGACGGCAGGGAGGTGGATTTTTCGGAAGGGGCCGTCAGGCTAACGAATGAGGCGCTGGTCGCGGTGGGGTATTCAGGAGTTGTGGATGGACAGGGTGTGAGGGATGCGCTCCTTTTCCTGCACGATGCGGATTTTGCCGGTCTGCCGCGCGATGAACGCGACAGAAAAATTCTGGATGGGGTTGCAGTTCATGAAATGAAACACAAATTTGACGAGCACAGCGGATTCGGAGAGGGCTTACTTAATCTGAATCTCGAATTCTCTGCTTATGTGACAGCGGTTGCCTATTCGGACGCTCCCTATGAGTCTCTTGTGGGATGGATTAATTATCTCGTCATGATAGAGGGAGAACTGGAGAGTCTCTTCCGGCAGGGGAAAATGTCTGCGCGGATGTACCAACAATACCGGGACAAAACCAAACGGGAGCTGGGCGAGGCATGGAAATTTATCCTGCAATTGCAATCGAAGGCGGGAACTCCCGAGAAGGCGCGCCGTCCGGAATTCAGGGACGAAGCTGCGCAATGGGCGGCGGGAAGATATGCGGTGCTCCGCAGCGAGCGGCCGGGAATGCCCGAGCTCGAAAAGTTCAGGCCCGTGGTGGAAGCTTTCCGCCGCGGAAGTGTTGGCATGCCGGGTTGGGTTGTCCCGGCATCCGTTGGGGGCGCCGTGGCAGCTCTTTCAGGGGGCGCTGCCGTCCTTTATTGGTGGCGTACGCAGCGCGGAAAACATGCGCGGCGCGAGGGGCAGAGAGCCGAAAGCCACGCAAGACAACGAGAACAGGAGGGACTTCCCAGGATCGAACCGGTAGATGAGGAAGGCCCGAGGGGCGCCTCGCTTGGAACGCAGGAAAAACCTGGTAAAAAGCCAGGGATTGAGGAACCAAAAAGATGGGTGACGCGCAGAAAATTTTTAATCGGTTTGGGCGCGATGACCGCGGGGCTTTCATCCGATGGGGTGATCACGGCTTTTTACGCTTCGGCCGGCCAGAGTGAAGCCAGTTTTGATCCGGGATTTAATGATTTTGAAGTGCGCGAGTATGACGGCGCGCTCAAAGACGAACTTGGAAGCGGCAAAGTAACTCTTGTGTCCAATATCAATCCTTTCCGGCACGATAAACAGGGAAATAAAGTACCCATTGGCTGGGTTCGCGTGAGAGGCGTGGATATAAGTCCGTTGAATCCTAACAGAAAGGGTAGCGCTCTCCAAAAAGCGGTGGGCGTGATTTCAGGACAAGGGAAATTGGAGATTCATAATTACCAGGGTTTTAACGCGGCACGTTATCCGGCGTCCCTGTATCCCTTTGCTTTTCAGGCCGGTCCGGTGGCGGTAGAGAGAGGAAGAATCAATGAAAAAATATTTGAATGGTATGGCGGCATTACCCACGGCATGGTGGTGGTTACGGGAACGGACGCGGCGGGGCATGTTCACCGGAAAGAATTCGTGGGCTACGAGCCGTTTGGAGTCACAGGATCCAGGACTGCTGCCTTTGACCGTGATTTTCGCGGCTGGGTGAGGAAATTCGGAATCCGGGACGCTTTTTTCGGGGATGGCGGAACGGCCGGTATAGAATGGAGGCATTTGCAGAAATCAGCTGTGGTTCTGGTGGCCAGACCCAAAGTTACCGGACAATCCATGGGAGCAGAGTCCCCCAATCTGACACCGGAGCAATTTAACGAGATATTCCATAGAAATGTGATGGCGCCTCTGTTGACGAAAGACGGTCCGTCAAAAATTCGGATTCTTTATGAAGAGGGGAAGGATGATGAAGCTCATGAGTATGGCCAGATGGTGATTGTTCCATTCACCGATGGCCGGGAAGGGGAGTCCCTCAAGATACGCTATCCCAGGGATATGGCACGGGAATATGCCGTGGCGTTTTTCTTTTTCACCCGGCAAAAATTCATGGACATGGATCCTGTCACCATCGGTACCAAGTCGGCCGGATATGTGCTTGCGCGCCGGTTTGAACAGCCGCTTCCGGATACAAGCAATTTAAAGCGTATTGGCATTCCGTCTGAGCAGAGAAAAGCGATTGCCAAAATGTTACGGAGAAATGAGATTCAATATTTAAAACTTGAAGCTCAGGCAAGTCCTGCTTATCCTCTAAGCAGCCGATTGAATGATCGGTCGGATAAGAGTGAAATGATTGAAATCGGGAGTCAACTTATATCCCAGCCAGAATTTGACCAGCTCCTTCCCAGATTCGCGGCATGGAGTAGCCTGGAAAAGCTGTTAAATCGAAACGAATGGCTGCAACAGCTTTTAAATGCTGGTGTGATTTCTTCCCATGCGGCAATTCATGAAGAAGATATGAGACTTTTGGAAAGGTTACGGCGCATCGATGCCGCGGTGAGCGATGACGAGATCCGGGTACTTAATGATCGCCGGTTTCTGGTTTTTCTCGAAGAATACTTGAGAGCCGCCATGGACGCACTGGAAAATCCTTTTCTGATCCGCAAAGATTTGGCCGATATTCCGGAACAGGAAGAGCTTTTAGTAGAGAATAGCCAGGGTCTTATCGATTTTGCAATCAGCCGGCCGGATATCCATTCCGGAGAAATGATGATGGCACTCGTTCGTCTGATTAAAACATGGGCGGACCGACCCGCCAAATTGTCCCCGGGTTCAAAGGCCTATGCGCTTTTGAGATATTTTCTCGATCCGGACAGTGAGGAGAAAGGCGGTCGTTTTGCCGATTGGCGGGAAAAAGTAAACACGATGCGGATCGAGCAATTGGCCGCATGCGTTTTGAGCAACGGCTCGGGACAATCCCTGGGCAGTCCGTCTGTTGGCATCAGCAAAGGCCTGCGCGAATATCAAGAAGACAGCGTGCTGAACGTGGTGATTGAAGTGCCGGGTGTTACGAACGGCAAAGGTAGACTGGTGATAGTGGCGGACGCAGGTCTTCCTGCGTCACTCCGCTCCGACAATGAAGCCGGAGCTTCGCTGGGTTCTATAAATCCCAACCCATTTGAATATAATGAGTTAAGGAGCAAGGTATGGGCAAAGATCAGGGCAGCCGGCAAGTTGAATGAAAAAGCTATGAACGAATTGGAAGCTGATATAACGGAAGAAGCGCGGCGTATTTTTGAACAGGCCAGGGAAGACATGGACAAACGAAAAGACCGCTTTCTCGCTGAAACAAGATTAAAAGAAGTGGATGAGATCATCAAGGAAATCATGACTGGGCAATTTAAGACGGGTCTTTTCAAGGCCTTTGGGCCGTGGGTGGAAAACGGATTGATTTCGAGAGATGAGTTGGATGCCGCGATATCGCGCGTCCAGCAGTTTGTCTTTGGAGAAGCCATGCAAACGGCCAATGCCGCGCTTTTGATTTTACAAGAATATTATGACAATCAAAAAATAGATCAATATCAAAGAACAGTTGATTCCGCGGTCAATAAGATTGCATCCGGCGCCGGGAAAGGGAAAATTCCCCTGGCCACCAATTTCAACCGTGAAGGCATGGCTGTTGTCCGGGATTCCGTGAGGCCGTTTGCGAACCGCGTTAAGGAACTTAAAATTTACTATGACAGTCGGCAAATTCCGGACCGTAAAGACATGAGTGACTGGTCCGGATTGGATTTTAACGTGATTTTTAAACGTGCGGAAATTTCAAAACCGGGAAGCGCTGATTTGGAATCATTCTACGTGTTGACCGAATCACTCGACTTGCCCGCAGAAATTGCTTCGAATTTACATTCCATCATGGCTCAAATTCTCGAGCTTAAAGAAGAGAGAGTCCGGAGACTCGCTTTTTCCAGCGCGCTTCTTTTGACTTTTCTCATTGCGGATTATTTACATGACGTTGATCCCGCTGAGAGGCTCCGCAAAAAGGCCGAACTCCTCAAACCGGATTTTTTCCGTCAGTTTGTCGAAACCCGGCAGGCCGCCCTCGGTGAAGATGTTGGCTTTTTGGGCCAGTGGTTTGAGATGGGCGCAGGTGGTGTGATTTCTCTTCGTATGTCGGAATTTGTTTTCTCACTGATCAATCAAGAAGCCGCATCACAGGCTATCAAGCAAGCAGCCTAAGCACCGGATGTCGGGCGGCGGATGGCCGCTTGTCTGCCGGTGCCGGGCGATCGGCCCGGCAAGGGGCCGCTCGCCCCCATGAGCAGCAGCACCGCTCTTACACCGCATCATTTTGTCCAGCCTATAGTTACGTCATTTGAAGAAATAAATCTGATTCTTTGTGTGATTTATTGCTAGTTTTTGTAATTGCGAGTTATGAATGTTATAATTTATTAAAGATATTTAAAAAGTATTAACTTATTGTCCGTTTCGTACAAAGAATAAAAAAGTTATGAAGCATAATAGGAACATTCTGCTCAAAGCCATTGCTTTGTTCACACTCTTTGCTTTTGTCTCCACACCGGTGACATGGTCTGAACCGAGCGCAACATCTGTTGCTCCGGTTTCTAAATCTCTCAATATACAGTCAGAAAAAATAACAATTCCGGAATTTATGGGGACAATTCAGGAACAAATCGCCGGCGCTCCGGACAAACCTCAAATTATTTTTATTCAGGACGCCCACGCCGTTATTGACGCGCAAAATAATATCAGCGCGTTGATAGAATATTTTCAGATCCGTTACGGAATCAATTTGGTCGCGCTCGAAGGCGGCCAGGGAAAAATCGACACCACGTTATTCAAAACGTTTCCCGACCGAGAAATCAGCAAAAAAGTCATGCAGGATTACTTGAGCCGCGCAGAAATCAATGGCGCGGTTCTGGCCTCTATTTTCAATTCATCCGAAGCCGGTTATTACGGGATCGAGGATTGGCCCCTTTATGAGATGAATTATGTGGCCTATTTGCGGGCCATGAAACGCAAAGATGAAATTTCCAAAGAATTGACCAATCTAAGGCAAGCCCTTGACGCAAAAAGGCAAAAAGTTTATTCCGCGGAGCTCAATCTTTTCCACGACAAAGTCCAGGCCTTTCGCGAAGAAAAAGCCAATCTTATGGATCTCCTGGACTATCTCAAGAATACCGAGAAAGGAAATTGGCACAACGATCTAAAATCCGGCAAGTATCCGCATCTGAAAGTTTTATTGGATTCCATCCGCGACGACGCGAAGCTTGCGGCTGGAGAATCATCGGTTGAGGTGCGCGATTTGGCGGTAGATCTCAAAAAAAGATTAAGCCGGCATATGGATAAGGCTGACGTCATGCAATTTAACGGAGCCTTCCAGGGATTCGTCACCGGGCGTTCCGATGCGGCTTCATTCCTGAAATATTTGATCGGTTTCGCCGGGAGAAAGGGAGAAAATCTGAAACTTAGTCCGCCTTTGCGGCAACTGCTCGGCTACGCTGACACCTTGGCCACGATCAAAGGCACAAAGTTGTTTGAGGAGTTGGATTCTGTTCTGAAGGATATGGAAGAAGGTCTGATAACGAAACGGGAAGAGAGAGAGATTTCAGAGCAATACAAAAAAATATTGATCCTCAAAAATCTTTCAACCCTTGAGCTTACGCGGGAGGAATTGGGGTTATACCGCAAATCACCGGCCGCGTACCTGGAATTGCTCTCGAATCGTGACCTATTAACCCCCGCGACTGATTTTTACCGCTTTGCTTTGGAACGCGATTCGGCGCTTCACAAGAACCTCGAAGAACTTATGCGGAAAAACCACACCAAAACTGCCATTGTCCTTGCCGGGGGTTTCCATTCCGAGGGTTTTACCGCCGGCATGAAAGAACAGGGATACTCGTACGTCATGATAACTCCCAGGATACAGTCTTTGGCCGGGCATGAACAGTATGAAAAAGTCATGACCGGAGACTTGTCTTACAAGGACTATCTCAAAACCACGCTCTATGACGCATTCGCGTGTCACGCCACTCTCAAACTGGTTTCCGAACTGAACGCGCCTGATTTTAGAAAGTCTTTGAAATTGTGGAGGGATGAAACCATCCGCAGATTGGCGGCCGAAGGCAATGTGGCCAGCGCGGGCCGGTACACGCGGTATCTTGATTTATTGGTCCGGCTTTACGCGGAAAAATTCGGCCCGGATAGTTTAAATTTCAAGTCAAAGGACGATATGATCAAGGCTGTCGGAGAGGAATTGGCCAAGTTTCGCGAAAATTCTCTGGCGCAAATCTGGAAAAATTTTGAGGCCGGTTTGAACAAATTAGCAAATGCCCTGCAACCCCTGATGGACAAAAAGGAGGCCACGGCCGAAAAAATAGTCCCTCTCATTCACGAAACGGAAGGCGCAAAACCATCTGTTTTAGCGGCTTCCTTAGGGGAAGTGATTCCAAATCTTAATGCTGGGATTCTTGAAAAAGTTGTTTTGGGTGAATTGGATTATTCTGCCCTCGATGCAATGAAATTGCCCGTTTCTGCGGCTGATGTTCGTGATGTTTTGACTGAAAGACAGGGCATGACGAAAGAAACAAACTTAGCGACATTGCCAGAAGTCGAAAGAGGTGCGGAAGTTTTAAGCCGTATAGCTCAGGAGGGGTTGCCGAGTAATCCCGTTTCCAGGCAAATCGCTACGAAAGTGGTGGATGAAGTGATTGATGCGATACGTCCCAAAGCTCTGGAGCAGACAACGGCCGGGGTTGATTCAAAAATTGCCGCTGCACTGAGCGAAAAATTGGCTGCGCCGAAAATGGAAGCAGCCGTAGGCCCGCCACTGGGAACGGCACAGTTATTGGGTGGAGAAGCGGCGAGTCCGTTGCTTCGAGTTCTTGTTTTGGAAGACGAGGCAAGTTTGAAGAAGTTGTACGACGTACGGGTTAAAGCCTGGGCGAGGAAAAAAGAAGCCGGGAAAGGAACGGCAGAAGTTGTGGTCACTCATTTTGGGAAAGAAGCTTTTAAGGAAATCAATGACAGGATTTCGCACGGAAAACCTGATGAAATGTTCAACCTTGTTCTTTTGGATTTTGGCACATCGGTTGAGGAGAATGGAAAAGGCGGCGCAGGGGCTTGGCTTGCAGAAGCTCTTCAAGATATCCCGGAAACGGCGCGTCCTGTAATCGTTATTTGGAGTGCGGGGGAAGGTCCTATCCAGACTGTCTTTCCTGGTTTATTGGAGAGGAAAATTGTCTTTAAAGCTTTGGAGAAGCTAAAAGGGATTGCAACGATTGATACTGTTCTGGACGATGTCTACGGTGAATTGATAGCGCAGGGAAGAATTCAGCCTAAAGCTGTTTCTGTGGAAACCGGTACCGGAGGAGAAACAACAACCGCAGCCTCGCTTGGGAACGCTGATGTATCAGCGGATGTCATGAAGCCCGAATGGCGGCGGCAAAGGGTGGCGAAGTTGCTTGACGCGATTCATTTTGAGGAGGCCTTCACGGACGACAAAATACAGGGGCTTATGGCCGCGAGTACTGAAGAGGCCTCTTGGCAGTCCATGTTAGAAGCTTTGGGAAAACAAGAGGGCCCGGCTTTAACCGAACTTAGTGAAATTTACAATAATGTCATGGCTTTATCATTGGAAAGGAGACACCAATACCATCATGAAACCAGTCGTGATCAGTGGGCACTGACCAATATATTGATTAGAAATGAAATCAATGAAATTTTTCTTCAGCCCTTGATTCAAAGAATGAAAAAGTATTTGGATGACAGAAACGCTGGGCATCCGTTTTTCGAAAAATTGCTGGAAGATATGAGCCATGCCAATGGTCTGGGGTTTCTTTCCTATCAAATGATTGATAAAGCCGATGACCCCCCGCTGGATTTGAGTTTAGCTGATCCTCAGGTTATGAACGAAAAAATAGTTGAGGAATTAACGTTTTCCGGGTGGAAAGGGTCGAAAATGATGCAAGACCATGAGGCAGCATTCGGGAAAGTTGCTTTGCAGAAACTATATGACCAAATTTTAGGCTGGAGCGTCGCGGCATCGGGCAGCGGACTTTCGACATTGTATAGGGTTATTCCAGTCATAGCGTCAGTCACGGAAGGGGGCAAACTGGGATTGGCGCGCTATCTTGTTCTTTTGTGGGCGCCCAGACTGTTCGGCCCCTACGGTTCACCTCATTATGAGACAGTCGAGTTCGCGGAAACGTTCACTGACGATGATCTCGAAGAGCTTGAGCAACTTGAGAAATCGGGGAATCCCGCGTATTCACCGGGCGTGGCCGGATTGATTCGGGCCATTAAAGATGACCCCGAGCAATACCGGTTCTACCAGGAATATGCCGACAAAGACCCACAGCAGGATGTTCGGGATAAAATCAAGTCGGCTGGTAAAATATTGACGCAGGCTATATTCACCTATCTGGATACTCCCGAATTCGCAGGCTTGGGTGTTGCCGTGTTGAAGAGTCTTGCGGATAATCCCTACGCCTTTGCCCAAAATGAATTACTGCCCCGCGCTCGCGCTCTGCTAACCGGCGTCGGTGAAGCGCAGGCACAGACCGGGATAGCGGAATACTTGATCAACTGTCTTAAGAAATCCGGCCGTCCGGGCGGGGCGCAACTTTTGGTCGAGCACTTCAATGAATTCCCACCCCATGTTCAGGCATTTGTCAGCGGTAATGCGGGTGAGTTGTTTCGGACCCTCGTGTATTACGGTTCTGAACCGATGAATGATGATTTGGCTCAAAAGATCGCGGTGATTTTCAATCATCAGGATGTGCGGCAGACTAAACTATCCGTTCAGGATGTTTTGACGGCCGTCGATTTTATGAAGCAAGTTTATGAGGAAGTTTATCTTCACTTTAACGGAGAATCCGTTGATTGGGCCTTTCAATTTTCGAAGCAGCCCCAATTTAGGCGTCTCGCAGTCGCATTTCACGAGGCCGGCTATCTACTTAAAAACGAGCATTTGCCGCGTTGGGACGCCTTGCTAAAAAGGAATGATTTGGAATCTCTTCCAAAACGCATTGGCGTTTTAGTCCAGCGCTTCCCTCCCAGCCACTATGGTCTTGATTGGGGGTATTTTGAGGGCAAACCCGGTGAACTGGAGCATATTGCGATTAGCAATATGAAGGCTGAAACGGTTCTGGCAGTAATTCCCAAAGATGCGGGGACTGTCGACACAGAAGGAGAATTCGCGGTGGTGATTGATTCATGGCTGGGATTAACGCCATCCGGCGATGGGGCTGATTACGCCGCGTTTGCGGCTGAAATAGAAAAATTCCGGGATATCCTGGGCGCNAACGCCGAGGGATTCCTTCAATCCAAACTTCTCCCGCTTGCGGCTCTACTGAAACAGCGCGACGCGCAATTGACCATCAAAGGAGTGGCCGATTACCTGAAGGCTGTCAATCACATTGAAGAAGCTCTGCAGGTTCCGCAGCCGCAAGAAACCGAGAATGATCAACTCACGGAAGATGACATCATGAGTATCACGGAATTTCTGTTCACGCACGCCTACACGCCAGCGAACCTTATCAATCTATTCGACAACTATTTCAATTCCGAAGCTTTGCCCCAAAAACGAAAACTTGACTATCATTTTTTTGTTACGTTTATGCGGAATTTGGTTAAAGAAGACGAAACCCTGGTAACTCCCGAAGCCCAGATCTTTTTTAAGCAATGAACCAGAAAATTGAGAAAAGAAGCCGGATCCAAAGTGCCCGTAGAAAACGCCTGGATCTTCGCGTTCAATTTCATCAGGCGCCGCTTCGACATTTTAGCCGAGGCATCGCGCCTGAATTGCTCCGCTAATTGCTGAATTTCGGCTTGTAGCGTCTCAGTATCAACTTCTTTTTCACGGTTCAGGCTTTGAAGAAGGTTGTTGACGCGGGGATATTTATTTTTTTGTTCTTCACTTAGCGCTTTCCGGTTGAGATACTGAAGCAATCCCCAAAGGTCCCCTTCTCTTCCTCGGAATTTTTCCACATGTTCATGAAAATCCGATAATTCAGGGCTGTAAACGGTTTTCCTTTTTTCATCAAGAGAAAAAGTCAGCTCGTCGAGATTTTTCTCCATCGCCTCGCGGCTTTGCCGCGCCCGTATGTAAGCAAGGTAATTCGCCTCATAAAGCTTCCAGTTTTCTATACCGATATATTCCGCGCGGCCGGTGTTGAACATGGCGGCCATTTGAGGCCCCGACAACTCTCCTCGCTCCAAATAACTTCTCATCACTTTCCGCTCCTGCTTGGGATCGGGATAGGCGCGGAACAAAGTCGAATCCAATTGGCCGATGCCGCCTTCAAGCGCTATGAGTGAAACATGATATTTGTCCTGAAGATACTGAAGGATTTGCTGGATATGGTCCTGCGCGTCCACCATGGCATGCGCGTCCTGGATAAATGCGACAAAAGGCTTATTGGGATCGGAAGAAATCACCTGATCCTGAATCGTGCCCAAAGCTTCCGGAATCACCAGCGGCTCACGGATGGCCACAGCCGGAGGGACTTCAGTCTTTACGATTGGGCCGGGCATTCCGGCGACACTCACGCTGCTCGCGGTGAAAATAAACAGCGTGATAGCCGCGGTGATTTTCACATAAAATGAACTACTTTTTATATGCATACGTTAAAATATTTAATCAAGAATCAATTGGTGTTTTTGGGTGTTTTCTCCACTAATTAAATACTTAGTAATAAGTTTATTAAAGTGTAGCATACTGCTCATGACTATTCCCGGTTAGACCGGGAAATACTTAAACTTTCTTTAATATATAACCTATTCAGAAATAAAGAGATGCGGCTTTTAGGGCTAAGCGGTGGGCAGAAACTTACCTGGAAATCACTTAAGGGGCGAAACTCGCAGGATGTAGAATTGAATAGCTCCCCAGAGGTAACCGAATACATAAACCGTGTAACCGGCGAAGCGTATCCACTCTAACCTGATCAAACTCTGCAGTAAACGGATAGGATAACGGAGAACGCGGTACCACAGGGGCCGCTTGGCTACAAACGATGCCAAATCGGCTTTTTCATCCGTGTCATAATTAATCTCTGGATGGTATTTTTGAATATACGCCGTGCCGTAGCCATTTCTAAAAAAAGTACGCACAAATTTCGAAAAAGATTCGGGCAACGGGTGGTACACCCACGTGTCGGGCACAAGAACAACCCGATAACCCGCGTCGCGGATACGCACGCGCAAATCCGGATCCAACCCTCTCAGGATTGTTTCTCTTTCCATGCCAACCCGCCTCATCACATCCGGCCGGAAAATCGCGCAACCGTGACACGGCAAATCGCTGTCCATAACTTCCTTCACAACCGGCATATTGAAGCGCGGGAATTGCGCAGCCGCTTTCTTCTGAAACGCATTCGCATCCGTAGGCGATAGCACCGAAGCCCCTGCCATCCCGACCTTTGACATTTCACGCATGATCCTTACCAAATTCTCAATCACGCGCTCATGCCCTACCCGGCTGTCGTCATCCATAACAATCCATAAATCACCTTTGGCCGCCCGGAACCCCTCGTTAATCGCCCTGCCTTGCGGGAAAACGCCATTGACTACAATGACTTCAAGGGATTTGAATGTCTGCGAGCGGATATCCGCGATCAGTGCGTCAAGATTTTCTTTTCTGCCTTGATAAAAATGGGGAATGATTACGGAGACTTCTACACGCTGACTGATGGGTATTTGCTGAATACGTTCAGGCATGATTTAAAATAAATGCATCGCCGGGTTACGAATCATTAACATCAAATGTGAACGTAGCTCGAAAAATCGACTTTCGCGCAACGAGCGTCAAACAACTCACACGCATATTCATAGAGCTGGAGATCGAGGTCATTGCATAATTTCAATGCCGCAAGCGTCTCTCCGGGCAATTCGTCAACTTTCGGCCTTTGGCTTAAATTTTTGTTATGCTGTTTCATCGTATGCACAAAATTCCAGCCAAATTTTCTATTCAGATTCACACCCGATTCACACAATCGTTCATAAATTCCGAAACAAAACATTTCGTGAAGGTGGCGCTTCACGGCCGATAACATTTTCTCGTCAAAGGATTTGCCGCGCATAACCGGATAAAATCGATTGTAAAAAAAACCGGCAAGACACCTTGTCTGCATATTAGCGTATTTAGCATCTTTATAAAAATCCGCAAGAGACATACTGCGGGCTAAGATCTGAAGAGGGTGCGGCCGCGATTGAAGGTTATAATAATAAGAAACACACCTGTCCAAAGGCTCACGCAACATGGTGATATACCGCACGTTATAAAAAGGCATTAAACGGTGGGCTCCGTACGCCCCGTGCATGCGAATAAAACTATTATCCGTAGGGTTTAATGGCAAGCGGCGATAGCCGTAAACGTGATAGACATTCCCTTTAATGTTGGGACTTATGATGTCTCTGAATAAAGTGGTTCCACCGGTCCGGTGAAGGTGTATGAAAATAAGACAATTTTTTCTCAAAAAAATTCCCTATTCGAATGCCGCATATTTTGCGACATACTACATCAATTTCATAATATTATCAAGTTCATAAACACTTCTCAGAAAATTTTAAAATATTTGAAGTAGAGACATTGGCGTTCTATACTTACCTATGCCATTCAGCTCCAAATCATTAATTTTCAGGACATGCACAGCTTTGGCACTGTTGACCGCGGCTTATGCCATGTGGGGCCATGCTTTAATTTCTTATATCTACCGCAGCGACTCTTTCCCGCTGGCGAACTTTTTTTTGAAGGTAAAAACACATTCCCCCTTTCAGTGTATCTCAGAACAGGTGATGCCTATCTAGCGGCTTGTGTTTTAATATCGGTTCTTTTTCTCATTCCCGCTACTTTTATACTCCACTCGGATGTTTCGGAAAAATTACAATGGACAGCAGCAGGCCTCTTCATGTTCATGCTAGTTATGTTATTTTGCTTTAAGCCGCATTTCGCTGAAAATGAAACGGTATACCTAATTAACCCACGGAGATTACTCAATCCCCGCTATCTTTCTCACGATTGGACATGGATCCGCGGTGCCTACACTCATCTTGTATTCGACCTTTTGGTGGCCCCGTTCACGTTGATTATGAACGATCTAATGATTGCCATGTTTGGACGAATATTGGTGTGGGCTATGCTGATTTCAGCGCTACTTAGTTTGGCGAAAACATTAGGGTTGAAATGGTGGGAAGCCACGCTTGGATTTTTCTTCTGGCTTTGCAGCCGCCAATGCCTTGCCGCAGGAGAGTGGATATTTCACAGTTTTGAGGCCAAATGCGTCGCTTATTTTTTTCTTTTCCGCGCCATCGACCATATGCTGAATGACCGTTGGATCAAAACCGCATTAAACTGCGGCCTAGCGCTTTCTTTCCACTTTTTGGTCGGATTTTGGGGAAGCTTTGCCGTTTTAATGACCTTTCTAGCTAGCCAAACTTATAGAAAATCAATGGGGGATTTATACAAACCTCTAATCGCTTTTTTGGTAACTGCATTTCCTGGTGCTTTTACAGCTATTCTCTACAAATTGAAAAGCGGCCCCGTAAATTACCAGGAATACGCCCTCACAATGTTCCTTCAAGGTCCTCACCATTTTGATCCTTCCTATTTTTTGACCACAGCAAACTGTTTTCAGATCCTTTTGTGCAGTGCAGCCGTCTTTTGGATGATTCCTAAAACCTATCAACCCGACACAGCAAAAAAACTTATTGTTTTTCTTTCCACACTACTGATCTTTTTTATTCCCGGACTGGCCGCTTACAAGTTCTCCGTCCTGTCATTCCTGTACCTTTCCCCGTTCAGGCTAGGGCCCGTTTTTCTTCCACTGCTGTTTTCACTCACGGTCTTTAAATTCCTGCGAATGGCATTAGTGAGTCAACAGAATCGTTTTAAACTTCAAGGAGTAGCGTTTGGATTGCTTGTATTTTTCTTAGGAACTCAATACCAGGCGCCAAGTAATTTACTGCGGCGGACTGCCGGATTTGTGTTTGACTGGCGGAACGCTCTTACTGAAAAATATGCGGATGATTTTGAGGAGGCGGCAGCATGGATACAGGCCAATACACCTGAAGATAGTATTTTCATCGCGCCGCCTTGGGAGTACCGCTTTTGGATTTTAACTCACCGCGCGCAGATTGCCAGTTTTAAGTATTTTTTTGTTGATCGTTCCATACACGAGTGGTACGCACGCATGAAGGCTTTAAACCGGGATATGCCATTCAAAAATCGCAGTGCCCGAATCCATTCCGAATTTAAATACAACTACCCCCTACTCACGACTCTCCAGCTTAAAGACATGAAGGAGCAGTATGGCGCCACATACTATTTCACCACCACCCTCAGACCAGACTTGCTTTTTCCCTTAATTTATAAAAATAAGTCATTCTTCTTATATCACTTATGAGAGTTTTAAAATCTATTGAACTTTAATGGCTTCAAACTTACAATCCTCGCATGAAAACATTTGTTATTAAGCTAATTTTATGTTTGCTTCTCGTCGCTGCGGCAGGCGAAATCTTAATCCGAATCTCTCTTCCAAACTTGCAGCCTCGCAATACCCTCGACCGGACTTCAGATCATCCCTATATCCGGAAAGAGTGGATTCCCGGATTTTCAGCGAATTACAATATTGGAAATTTGGGACAAAAAGAGCCGGTTCACTTTCAGATCAACGCGTTTAGCTTTCGCTCCAGCGCCATGAAAACCTCCGTAAAACCCGCAGGAACTGCCCGCATATTCTTTCTGGGCGAATCCACCACAGAAAGCCTGACACTGGAAGAAGAGCAGACATTCCCAGGGATAGTCGAACAAGGAATAAATTCTGCCCTGGCACCGACCCGGTTCGAATGCATCAATGCAGCCATGAGCGGTAATCTCACGGCCGACAGTCTGGTGACTTTGATTTACAAAGTTATGTACTACGAACCGGATATTATCATTGTCATGCATGCCATTAACGACCTTCGATACGGAACCGTTCCAAGCTTTAATCCTCTAACACGAACCGATTTCAATAGGTCCTTTTACTTTGCGGGTTACAGCGAAGAAGGCGGCAATAAAGGTTTGATCCGGTCCTTATGCAAAAAATCCTATCTACTGGCCTTGCTGAAACGGAATTTAACCGATAGGCTTAGCCTTCGAAGCATACAGTCCAAATGGGACTCAATGGTTAGAAAAAGAAAAAAACTCCGGTTTCCGAAATTCAAGAATCAAAATCGCTGAATGATTTTCTAAAAAACCTTAAAGAAATGGTTTTTATTGCCCGCGGACACAAAGTCCGCATCATACTCATGACCGAACCATCCATTTATCAAAACAACATTCCGCAGAAAATCGATAATAAGCTATGGATGGGTTATCTGCCGAATCCGGGGATTAATCTCAGCAACGAATTTCTATACCGCGAAATGCGAAGGTTCAACGACGCTGTACGGAATCTTCGAGTTGAAGACGGGATTGAAGTGATTGATTTGGATAATGAAATACCAAAAACACTGGACTACTTTTATGATGACGTTCATCTAACCGCGAAAGGCGCGGCCAAAGCCGGCAAAGTAATTGCCGACTATCTAATCAACGGACCAATGCAGTCTCTCTAGAGGATCCCCTCTTACCGCTTCTCTTATTTCTTTTCCGTTTGTTTAGTTTCAAAACAATATGCCTTTTTTTACGGAAAGCGACGATAACGCCGGCAAGAAACAAGAAATAAATACCAAGCCCGGCGACGCCGTATCCAAGGCCCCGCGGTTGAATCAGAACAGCTAACACGCAAAATAATAATTGCAGGGCCCAAATGGCGGCTACCGCGCCGCGTTCGCCCAACCCCAGGCGCATGAACCGGTGGGAAAGGTGGTCCTTTCCCGTGTAATCGATCCATTGTTTGAAATTTTTCACCTTATGCTCCTTGATGCGAAGCACCGTGATCAAAAACATATCGAGAATTGGCACTCCCAGGATGAGGATGGGAACTGAAAGCGTCACTGTCCAGTAATAAGACCATTCAGTCATCACGCAAAGGCTGGCAATGGTGAATCCCAAAAAAGTGCTTCCCGCGTCACCCATAAACACATAGGCTTTGCGTATATTGAACACCAGAAATCCTACCGCGGCGCCCGCCAAAGCAAGCGACAAATAACAAAGCCAAATCTGGCCAGTGGAGTAGCCAACGACAAAAATACTCAGACTGGATATGGCGATTAGCCCCGAAGACAGGCCGTCCATATTATCCAGGAAATTCACGGCATTGGTAAGCCCGATAATGCCGAGAGCGGTGAAAAAAGCGTTTAAAATCATGCTCGGAAAAACGGTCAGAATGACCCCGTATTTAAACATCATGATTAAACAGGCAAACACCTGCCAGACCAGCTTCAGTGACGCGCGAATATGCCTTAAATCATCGAAAACTCCAATGATAAACACCATGGATGAAGCCAGCAACACGCCTTTTAGGCCGGTGCTCAAATCCATGCGGAAAAGCGAGCCTGATACAAAAGCAATGTAAATCGCGATGCCGCCTATTCTGGGCACCGGATGGGAATGAATTCCATGCGCTTTAGGGTGATCAAGGATACCGAATCGAAATGCCAATAAACGCACCACAGGAACCAAAGCCGCGGCAATTCCAAAACTCAATAAGAAAATTTCTCTATATCTCCACATACAACTTGGCTCCCGCATCTTTAAACAACCGGAAACATTCATTTCTCACACAATCAAACTGTTCGTTTGTCATGGCCGGAAATATCGGCAAAGAAATAGCTTCATTCATGGCTTTGGCCGTTTCAGGCAAACTTGAATCCGCCAGGTTAAAATAGCGGTGAAGGGGTTTAAATATCGGTGATTTGGCTTCTATTCCGCTCTTGTTTAGGGCTTTCACCCATCCGGATGCCTTCCTTCCCTTCACTCGCACCACGTAGCGGAAATAAACATGGCTGCGCGATTCATCCGCCGCCGGAAAAGACACGGCAGAATTTATAAAGATGTCATCGTAACGGGCGGCGATTAAACGCCGTTTTTGGATAAAATCGGGAAGCCTCGCTAACTGAACCAAGCCCATGGCTGCCTCAAGATCAGTCATTTTTGAATTCGTTCGCAGTCTAAAAGTTTCCTTTTTGTCATAATCCCTCATGTCTCGCACCGTGTCCGCCAATTTTTTCGAATCAGTGAGCACCATGCCGCCCTCTCCAGTCGTTATCATCTTAGTTGCGTAAAAGGAAAAAACGCTGGCCAAACCAAAACTGCCGACTTTTTTCTTGCCAACATTCGCGCCCAAGGCCTGGGTTCCGTCTTCGATAACGGGAATGTCCAGTTTCATTAATTCATGCATGTCCGCGGCCCGGCCGAACAAATGAGGAATCACGGCCGCCTTGGTCGCCTTTTTTATTTTTCGTACAGCATCGGCGGCTGAAATATTAAAATCCTCGGGATCAATATCCGCAAAAACCGGAGTCGCGCGCAAGGCGGCAATGGGCTGCAGCAATGCCGCGCAATTATAGCTCGGTATAATAACCTGGTCTTTTCCAGAAAGCCCCAAAGCGATTAATGTGAGGTGAAGAGCAGCTGTTCCGGAACTCACGGCCACGGCGTAGCGCCGGCTGGTAAACGCGCAAAAGGTTTTTTCAAATTCCTCCACTTTCTTACCTTGTGCCAGATAAAGCGAATCAATCACATCGGCGCAGGCCTTTTTCTCCTCCGGCCCCAAAGTAGGTCTTGAATGCGGAATCATGCCACTTCTCCGGCCGGCTTGCTGTAATGCTTTCCCTGCATCAAAAGACCGAGACTGTCCGGTCCGCAGTTAAAGAGAATGTCCACAATCGATAATTCGGGTACAAACCCCGCCGCTGGATAGGCTTGCGTGTAAACCGGACACTCAAAATGCTGATACAAGACTTCCATCCCCTGACTCGTGAACAAAGACTCGTCAAGGTATTCCTGAGCGGCGAAAGCGCCCGTCAGATACGCCTTGCCGCCTAAATCTTTGCACAACGCAGCCAGCCGCTCCGTGGCTTCACCTCTCATTTTAATTTCCGAACTCCGCATAATTTTCGTCTTGATGCCGAGGGTTTTCACCAGATAAAACAATATTTCATAATTGATGTCGTTTAGCTTCTCGCATTCCGTCTCGTATATTTTTTTAAAAAAAGGTTCATGCTCCTGAAAATAAGGCGCCTTCCGGTAATTGTTAAAAAGGTTGCCCCAGTGTTTGCGCTTCCAGGGCTGTTTATTATCAATGGCCACCTCATTCAAAGTCTGCCCCAGATGATGAAAGATCGGAACGGTTACCGTGAAAGCACCTTGCGGGGTTTTGATTTTATTTCGGTTTTGCCAGCCATTTTTGTTGAATTGAATATTGTCCAAAACCACGAAGATATCAGCCGCGGCAAGCTTATGAATGTACCGGAGCCAAGGCAGATAATGCAGCTGGTGGGCAGCGACAATCATGCCAGAAAGCGGTGGCACATGAAGGCCTCCGCGGCTTCCACGGAAACTTCACGGCCTCGCACTCTTGAAATCCATTCCACGTTTTCAATGCTGCAGTGATGGATTCCAGTGCGCACCTGCGACTTGTAGCAGGATAAGGCTTTCAGCTTGAAGTCGAGATAATCCGTGATGTCGACGTAAAAATTAGGATGAAATTTCTCGCGCTCGAGGCTCCAGGCCAGCGCGGGATATTCGCAGGAAAGAACAATTTTCTGAAAGGGCTTCACTTCCGGAGAACTGGGCCGGCAGGCCGTGAACCCGGCGCGAAAAACCGCTTCATGATCCTGGTTATAGGAAATAGCCGGCAAAATCACCATGGTCGGCTTGATTTTATCCATGGCCAGGCGGCAGTCTTTTTCAAAAACATTGATCAACTCTTTGAGGGGCATGGCGTCCAGCTTCAAGTGGACTTCCGAGTCATTGAAAACAAGCTCGTAATCATCCACATTAAGCGTCTTCATGGCCGCTTCAAATTCCTCATGCCGGGTCTCGCCCGTGACATAGGCGTACTTCTTGACGTTATAGTGATGCACATCGCCGGCAGACACGGCAATCACAAACACTTCAGAACCGTGAGCTTTCAATTTGGCCATGGTTCCCGAACAGCCAAAGGCCTCATCGTCAGGATGCGGGGCAATAACCAGACAGCGCTGATTTTTAAAAATGTCCGAATTCAGCACAGGATTCATTGTTTCTCCTCAGGGATAAAAGGCCTAACTGATTTTTGCGGCAGGAGACATTTGCGTTTGAAACTCCGCAATCACCATATTCAGAAGATCATCGAGTTTAATTGTAGGATTAAAGCCGACTAACTGGCGAGCCCGGGTCGTATCAGGGACCCTTCTCTGCATATCCTCAAATCCCTCTTCATACGCTTCATCGTACGGAATATGCACGATTTTCGAAGAGCTATTCGTGAGCGTGATGATTTTCCGCGCCAAGTCATTGATAGTCACCTCGGCTTGATTACCCAGATTAAATACCTTGCCCAAAGCGTCAGGATGCTCCATGAGCTTAATAATGCCGCTCACCGCGTCCTTGACATATAGAAAACAACGGCTTTGCTCGCCCGTGCCGTATACCGTGATATCTTCGCCCTTGAGCGCCTGCTCGACAAAGCGCGGAATCACCATGCCGTAATGCCCTGTCTGACGCGGCCCTACGGTGTTAAAAAGCCGCACAATCACGGTGGGCACGTTTTTTTCGCGCCAATAGGTGTAGGCTAGAATTTCATCCACGGCTTTCGAAGTGGAATAACTCCAACGCGACTTCAGCGGAGAACCTAAAATGCGGTCATCGTCTTCTTTAAGCGCGGCACTGATATTCTTGCCGTAAATTTCAGAAGTGGAGGTGATAAGGACTTTTTTGTGATAGCGGTAAACCGACTCGAAAATAGTTTCGCTGCCGCGGATATTGGTCATAAGCGACCTCAGCGGGTCTTTGACGATAAGCTGAACGCCGACTGCCGCTGCCAGATGAAAAACCCAGTCCGCTCTTTCCACGAATTTATCGACCAAGAATTCATTCAGGATATCGCCTATGACAATATGAAAATTGGGATTTTTTTCAAGGTGAGCTATGTTTTTCAGACGGCCGGTGGAAAGGTTGTCAAGAATTGTGACATCATGACCTTTGTCGAGCATGGCTTCCGCTAAATGACTGCCGATAAATCCCGCTCCGCCCGTGACCAGCACTTTCATCGATTAAGCCTCCGCTTTCAGACTTTAAAAAAAACAGCGGAAGAGTATAGCATATTCCCTTGGGATGATAAATGCTTTTTTCATAACCTGATGCCAATTGATGGGTTATGGCTTAGGCCAAATCGCCGGAAGCAATGAGTGAGTTGTATAAATCCTTCGCCACAAAACGGTTGCCGGCTTCGGAATAATGACCTCGGAAGAAATTCTTGTAGTCTCGGAGTGACAGTTTCCTCAATTCATCCACCAAATCTATCATAATTATGCCACGCACCTTAAGTTCCATCTTAAGCCAAGCCCGTAAAGTATCCGTGTCCTCCCGGTAATAGTCCTCACTCGTAGGGAGAAAGACGAGCACGAACTTGCCCTTTTTTTCCGTGATTTTCTTATGCATGTCAGTAAATAGCGCGCGGGCGATTTCTTTAATGTCCTGATAGTCGGACGCCGAAAGCGCGGCTGGTTGAGGAACCACTTTCTGTAACAGCCCGTTGATAAGCTCGTAAGTTCTCAATCCTTTTCCTACCCTGATTAGACCGCGCAAGCGTTGATCAAAAACTGACGAGCCGGGCACGGGCACGTTGCGCACCTTGATGGTCTCCCCCTCAATAGCCACAACCGGTTTATCGTAAATCCCAAGAAATTTAGAATTTTTGATGCGAGAAAAATCGTCGGCTGTCACGCCGAAAAAATGAATTTTGTGATCGAGGCGCAACCCGTCACGAATATAACGCAAATAAGACTGGTCAAGACCGTAACCGGCCTGCCCCATATTCACCACTTGAAGCCGCCAGTCCAGGGTCGCCAGCTGAGCGGGCCATGTGTGGTCATTGTCCACTCCCTGCCCCTGCGTGAAGGCATCGCCTGAGCAAATCACCCGGATTTTACCTTTGGGTACGGCCCTGTCAAAAACCTCGGAATTTCTGAACGCTTGCGCGCTCGTGCGAAAAGACAGGCCGGGACCGAACCTATTCCGCTCCTGTAAATCCGGCTCGCTGACCCAGCCGAGAAACTCATCGTACCGCGTAGCGGACAATTCAGAAGTGATGCAAGCTGAGGTGAAACTTAGCGCAAAGCTCGACAGGCCTTCCAACAGCAAAATCAAAAGAATGATTTCAGCGAAAAAAATTAGGACGGAGCGAAAAAAATTAACGATAATTTTCATGATTCAACTTGCAGTACAGCGATTCGATTTTTCTCACCATACAATCCTCCGTGTACTCCGCCAGTACCTTGGCCTCCAGGGCCGCGCCCAATCTCCGGCCTTTTGCCTCATCAGCGAGAAGGCAAAGCACCGCGCGCGCTATTTCCTGCTCATTCCGCGGCGTGACCAGCCATCCGGTCTGATGATGCTCAATAATGTCCGGGATGCCGCCCACCTTGGAGCCAATCACCGGTTTGGCATAAAATCCCGCTTCCACAATCACCCGCCCCATGCCCTCATTCAGCGAAGGGACTACGAGCATATCCATCAAGGCAAAATACGGGGCAACTTGTTCCGTCTGCCCAGCCCAGGAAACATGAGCCGAGACGCCCAGGTCCATCACGCGCTGCTCAAGAAATGACAAATCCTCGCCATCGCCCACCATCAAAAAGTGCGCGCGCGAATATTCTTTCAAAATAGGAGGCATGGCTTCCACAAAAAAACGCGGCCCCTTCACCGGCGCGAAACGGCCGACAAAAGCCACAATTTTCGCCTGTTCCGGTATGCCCAGTTTATGCCGCAACTGGCGCAAGGTTTCGCCGGAAAATTCGGTGAATTTTTTTTCATTCACGCCGCTTGGAATCACATGCCACATATCAGTCGTTCCCACCTGCACTGCCAAATGCTCATTTTTTTCCGACTCGGTAAGGGCAATGAGAGCGTGGCACCAGGCCGCCGCCAGCCTTTCCAGCAGCAGAAAGATTTTCTCTTTTGGCGGTGAAAAATAGCTGTGAAAAATATGGCCGTGCGGCGTGTGAATGATTAAGGGAACCTTGCATAGCATAGCGGCCAGGCGGCCTAAAAGCCCGGCCTTGGACGTGTGCGTATGGACCAAAGAAACCCGCGCGCCCTTGATATACCGGATGAGTTTGCACAAAGCCTTAACATCACTGACAGGCCTTATTTCACGGACAAGTTCAGTAAGAATCATAACCGGCAGCCCTTCCTCAAGGGCCTGCGTGAGAATTTCGCCTTCCCGGCTCCAACTCGGGCCCGTGATAAGCAGAACATCATATCCAAGCTTTTTGAGATACGCGACGGTCGCCAGCGTGTTCTCCTGCGCCCCGCCGCGCGTCATGCGCGTGATAATATGGAGAACCCTGGAGGTTTCCTTACCCGCTTGAGCTTTTTCCGCTTTCTGCCTTTTGCGCAGCCGGGCCCTGTCCAAAGCCGAAGGCCAAGAAAAGTAGGACGCTTTGGTCTCATCTTGCGGCACAAACTGGGCATTTCCCTCTTCGATTTGTTTGACAGCCCGTGCCATCAAGGCCGTTCCCAGCCAAAGCGCGCGGTCATACAAGGATTCTTCCGTGTCCAGGAAATGAACCGGTATTTTCCGCTGCAACACAATGGCTCCGCGGTCAAGTTCGGGCACCACGGCGTGAACCGTGACTCCGATTTCCTTTTCCCCGTGATAAAGCGCCCAAAAAATGGAATCAAGGCCGGCGTACAGCGGCAGCGCGGACAAGTGAAGGTTAAAAAAACCCAGTCTCGGAATCGCCAAGATAGGGGCGCGTATACGCCGGGTATTGGTGAGAACCCCGATATCAGGTTTCATCTCTTCCAGTAATCGTTGAGCGTCCTGGCCGTTATGGTCGGCCACCCAATACATGCGCAAAGCATAATGAAGGGCCAACTCCTCAATGGACCAGAAAACCGGGCTTCGAAACCTCTGTCCCAACCATTTCCGGAGATAGAAATGTGTTCGAATTTTGAAGGTCTCAGCCAGACGTCCAAAAAGAAAACCGGGGCCCAGCTTGATAAGCGTCAAAATTAAACGGCCTTTCCTCCCGCCGGTAATGGCCCGGCTTCTTTTTTCGACAAACACAGTGAGTTGATGACCGGCCTGCAACAGCCGCCAAGCCATCTGAGCGCCCGATGGCCTCGAGGAACGGGTCAATAGAGCAATTTTCAGGCTCATGAAAGCCCCTTCCCGGTCAAAAGATGGTAGGACTCTTTCACATACCTCTCCCAGCTGAAATTTTGACGAACCCACTCAAATCCCTGTTCGCCCATTCGCCGGGCCTTATCCGTATCTTTCAACAGACTTATCACTTTCGCGGCAATGTCGCGCGGCGATTCAGGGTCAACCAGCAAACCTGTGACGCCGTCTTGAATCGCTTCCTTGACACCGCCGGAACGCCCGCCAATCACCGGCTTTTTGCAGGCATTGGCTTCCAGAAAGACAATACCGAATCCCTCGATATGCCCGCCCTCGGCTATTTCACGGCTGGGCATGATGAAAATTTCACACGCGTTGTAAAGATAAATCAATTCCCGTTCTTGAAGCTTGCCCATAAAGCGCACATAAGGCTCGAGTTTTAGCTGCTTAACTTTTTCCCTTAACGCGCTTTCATATTCGCCGATTCCAACAACGCAATAAACCACATCAGGAACACTTTTCACGATTTCCGGCAAAGCGAGAAAAACACGGTCATGACCCTTTCGCTGAACCAGCCGCCCCACCGTGAGGAGGATTCTGCGGCCGGATAAGCCGGACCGCGTTAAATAACCTTCCGGCACAGTGGCAGGTTTATAACGGTCAAGGTCCACAGCCGGATAAAGCACTTCAATTTTTCTGTCTTTAACACCGAAGTCAATCAATCGCTGACGCACCAAATCACTGCAGCAGACAATTTCTTTTGCCCTGCGGTAAATATCGAGATAGAGGCGGCGCGCGAGGAAGTTTTTCTTAACCTTTTCAAACTCATACCCATAGGCGAAAATAACATATTCCAAAGGTCTCACCCAAGACAAAAGCCAGGCCAGAAAACCGCCATAGGCAATATTCATGGCATAAACCTTCGTGATTCCGTGCCGCAAAACCACCCAGGGCATGGTTAAAAAAATGGGCAAGAACCTCAAATACCCCCATTCGTAACCGGGAACGCGATAGGCCCGGTACTTTTGCTCCGCGTCAAACTCACTGGCTCCCTTGTCCTGCGGCCCGATTACCATCATGAAATGCCCGGCATTGGCTATGCGCACGCTCAATTCGCGGGAAATAGTGCTAACGCCGTCCGTGTGAGGCGGAAAATCAACACTGACCAGCAGGATGGGGTCTGTTTTTTCCCGGTTGGTTGCTGAAAAAACCCAGTGATTCAAGGTTCTGACTATTTTGCGCACCCACGGCAAGTCGAAAAAAATAAGAAGATCCAACGCGCCGTTTAATTTCGCCCTAAGGGTGAACAAGGTATCGCTGGCTTCCACACCGATGCGTTTCAGAGCAAAAAGGTCGGCACCAAGTCCATTGGTTCCGAATACTTTCGAAAGCGCGGCCTTATACCCTGCCTGTTTTGCGTAAAACTTTGTCCTTCCGTCAAAATCCAAACAGGTCCCGTAAGGATAAGAGAAAAAGTCAACCGGCCGGCCGGTTTTGTCTTCAATAAGCCGTTTGGAATCTCTCAATTCCTGTTCAAGGGCATCCACAGACAAGGACAATAGCCCGGCATGGGACTTGCCGTGCGAACCGATTTCCATGCCCGTAGCCCCCATTTCCTGGGCTTCTTCCCATGACAGCAACGGATACTCGGTCGCCCCAGCCTGCGTCAAATGGCGTGTTTTACGGTCATCCTGGCCGTTTCCTGTAAGCACGAAAAATGCGGCATTTAAACCAGCGCGTTTAAGAGCCGGATACACCAAGCGGTGATTATCCTGATAACCATCATCAAAGGTCAAAACAACGGAAGGTTTATCCGGAAGCCGGCCTTTTTGCAGGCCCGATACAGCGTGAGGCAATGGCAAAACTTGATATTTTTGACGGATAAACTCCAAATGTTTCTCAAACTCATCCACAGTCACCGTCATATCGCCCGTGGCTGCTGTGTCCACACTGTGATAAAGAAGAATGCGTACATTGCGGTCTTTTCTTAAAAGTTTGCCCCAAAGCGGGAGTAGAAAAAAATAGCCGCAAACAGCCAGAGCATACAAAATCCAGCGTTTTATCACAACCCGCTTTTCAATGGCCGGATCAAACGCACTACGGTTAGTTCCGTTCTTAAATGCCGTCACATAAAGGCTGGGTCCCATGAAGATTCGATGACCAGACAGGCATCCAACCCATCCCGCTAAACCAAAAACCACTGCCTTTGCCCACTTCATCAAAAAACTCAAAGTAAAAACACGGTATGCGTCGCCCAGCGTGGGTTTAGAATTTCTCATCCTGACGGAATCAAATCCTGCCCGTTTCAAAAGAAGTTTCATAGTAGAAGCATCAAAATTCGACCTCAAGAATACCGATGCCTCTTTTTTCCACCCCAAAGCATGAAGCATTGGCTTGAACGCAGAATAAATTCGATGAATTTGGAGATGAAACGAGGTATTCGGCGTTCTGATAATGACTGTTCCACCGGGCGCAAGCCATTCATAAACGCGCCTCATCACCTCGACAGGATCGGGCAGGCAATCCACGACATTCCAGAGCGTTACGATATCAAAATGATTCGCCGGAAACTCCGCCTGCTCGACAGTGCCGGTAAAAGAATGAATGCCTTGAATCTGAGAGGCTGCGTCACTCGCGGCACGGGATGGTTCAATGCCCCAGGCATCCCAGCCATCCTCCTTGGCAAGCTTCAGAAAATCACCGTATCCGGAACCGATGTCGAGCAAACGGCCGGTTCGTTTCAGTCCCGCAAATTGCCACAGCGCTTCCTTATACAAAGGAACACGGGCAAGATTGATCATAGGCAAATTATCACTCAACGACTCATAATAATTATTTTCGTAAAAGGACTGCTGCATGGGCGGCGAAGGCGCTTCTGTTTTATAAATAAGTTCACAGGAAGTGCACCGCACCATGGCCTGGCCCTTCCACATAAAAAGAAAAAAAGCCCTCGATACAGCCTCGCCGCACAGCGGGCAGTCTGTCATCTGACTAACCTCGGTCATATAAATTCGTACGTTTTCTGACTCTGTTCATCAGGAGCGTGATTTGGGCCAAAAAATAATCAAGACCGCCGTCTTCAATATGCACCCGTTTAAGCTTAAATAAATCGCCATTCCAGACGCAAATCTCTTGGTCAACAGCACAGGCCGCTTCATACCCCGCTTCCAGTACGCATTGCTGGACCTGATTGTTATAGCTGTTTCCCGGATACGAAAAAAAACGGACTCGTTTTCCGATCTCAGCCTCGATCTTTATCTTCGAATGTGTCAATTCGTCCATCATTACATTGTTGGGTGTATTAGCCAACATTCTGTGGGATTCTGAATGGGAACCGATGCTTACCAGGGGATCGGCCGTCATTTTCCTGACCTCATCCCAGGAAAGCATTTCCGAACTAAGCTCATGGCCCGCCGCGCTTCCCAAACCGATCATATTCTCAATCTCTTCGAGTATAAGTCGCCTCCTGTCGTCAGATACTTTTTTCATTGCGGTCTTGACAGTCTGGCAAGCGCGAAAACGCTTTGAAGTATCAGCAAGGTCAAAAGCGCAGGACATGGGCAAAGTTTCAAGCACAAGGCAATTCAGGCTTGTCTGTTTAAAATAATATTCAACTTTGGCCGTCCACAGCGGCTCATGGTTATCCATGCTCCCCGACGTGATGAAAAAAGTCGCTGGCACTGAATATTTTGTCAAAATAGGAAACGCTGTTTTGAAATTATTGCGAAACCCATCGTCAAAAGTAATCACAGCCAAAGGTTTGTCCGCAATTTCGCCCCTTCGCATTATTTCCAAAGCATCTCCCAGAGATACAACTTTGAATTTTTTAGCGATAAACTGCATATGCCGTTCAAAGTTCTCACCGGAAACCGCCGCCTCATAAGAATTTCCGGGCATCTTAATTTGATGGTAAAGAAGGATGAGCACTTGATTCTTTCTTGAAAAAACAGCGCGAAAAACCAGGGCAGTAACACCGGTTATGTAAAATATGAACGATACGACCCGTTTCAGCCTCTGTTTCACGGGACCCTTAGCAATTTGCGCAACAAGCCGTCAGCCATCTTTTTTTCAAGTTCAAGGCGTTTGTCGAGGGTAAACATTTTCGACAAAAATAATTTCCCCTTTTCCACTTGTGGAATCCTAGGGGCATTCCCGCCGGCAATCTCGCCGATGGCACGAATCATGTCCCGCGAGCCAAGCCACACCAGCTTGCATTCAATACTTCTGACAGTGTCTTGCTCGTCAATTTCCGGTTTGGACGTGTAAACGATATCCCCGCCGTCAATCTTACTGCTAAGATGATGAACGGTCACGCCTACGTGCTCCAAATCTTCTTCGTATAAACACCAAAACGTACACTGCCCTCCCCGATAAAACGGTGACAGTCCTGTGTGAAGATTCAGCGCTCCAAGCCTCGCAATTGAAAGCACGTGATCTTTGATCAAACGCGTACCAAAAACCGCAATCACATCAGGTTTTCTGTCCCTAATCCAACGAGTCGCATCCAAGCTATTCGGATCAGGGCTCATGAGCAAGGGCACGCCTTCTGGAAAAGAAGGCCCATTAACCGGAAAAGCCCGGTCTTCAATCAAACTGTCTCTTTTCTCAAAAACTGAGAGTTTACGTTTCTGTGAAAGTTTTTTAAGGATGCGGACTGGATTCAATCCGCAATTTTTTAAAAATGATACTATGCGGTCTAACGGATGGTAGCGGTCATCAACAACAATGCCGTCAAGTTTAAAATGCTGTGCTAATTCACGGCAAAAAAAAGAGTGGCGAGGTCCACGGCTGGTAAGCACCACCACCGAAATATCCTTCTTAGTCATATCCCGAAACCCGTATTTTTTTATAGCGTTCCCATCATGAAGCAGCTATTGACCGCATCGTGACCGCTAAGCATTTGAGGCGTCATTGCCGCCGTTTGATTGTTCCAGTATTTTAATAATGGCGTTCAGGCTTACCATCTCCTGAATTTGTTCCGGCGATAATCTGATCTTGAATTCTTGTTCGAGCGCTAACATTAAATTAAGATGCCCAAGGGAATCCCAATTTTCAATATCATCGCTGGATGACTGAGACGAGATTGACTCACCCGGAATATTAAAAACCTGTGCAACAATCGTCCTAATGCGTTCTGAAATTGATTTTGTAATCATACACGCTCCTCGTTCAAAAACCGGCATTTAATCCACGGCGGGCAATCAATTTGCTTCCCCATCAGATCAAACCTCCAAAGTTCTTTGCCGTCTTTTTCTGCTTCAAGTTTGAAATGGTGTAATGGGTAGAAATCCTTGACCAACGCATTTTTTTTAGTCGGAATATACCAGCCGCTAAGCGTTCTGGCACCTCGCATAACAGCCTCACGCGCAAGCTGAGCCAGCAAAGCGGTTTCCAAGGCACGGCCTATAACCCTGCAGCTTAGTAAAAAAGTATGAATATTCAAATTGCAATCCTTTTCCTCATAAGCCACGATCGCAACGCCGACGAGTCCGTTATCTCCAAAGCGGTCACGTGCCCTGAGACAATACACACGCCACTGAGGATTACGCAACAATTCGGTTATCTCCTGTTCGCTAAGACGGCAAGATGTCAAATTGAATTGGTTTGTTTTTTGGGTGAGCTGAGACACCCGCGGCAGGGTTTCCGGGCAAACTTTCTTAATCTCTGCTTCCATGCAGAGAGAATGATAAAAATCTTCGAGTGAAGAGACGCTCTGTCTGAGTCCTCTTCGTTCCCGTTCTTCCAGGTAATAACGGCCACGTTCCTGATCTTCGACCGATTGACTGACTCTTTCAAAGAGAGGACAATCCCAAAGCGCCGCGGCATAATCCATGGGATCGGATGGTAAATCCACAACACAAACTTCAGGCAGCTGACTCCGCACTAGTTCCCGTTCCACGGGGTTATCATCCAGGAAGGCCATGTCCTCAAGACCTAGGTTTAATTCTTTGGCAATTTCCCGGATATTCATTACCTTGTCTACCCAATTGATGCGTACCGTCGCGAAATTTTTTAGCCGCAACAGCATAGAGGGATGCTTCTCCAAAACCTCCATTGCGTCGGCCAAATTATTCTTGCTGGAAACCGCCAAAGCAATACCTCGGCGGCTAAAATCCAAAATCACCCTTTGCAAAGCTAAATAAGCGGCGCCGGGATACTCCCCGCCCAATTGGATCCCCCGCATACCATCTTCACCTATGACCCCGCCCCAAAGAGTATTGTCCAGATCCACAACAAGCACCTTGCACGTCTTTCCGAGAAGCGGCAAAATAAATCGCATGTATTCTTTAGCCAGGTGGTTAAGACATTCTGCCGCGATGGGCATCCGCATAGTCAACCACTTCTGTTCATCATTCCAAATTTGGTACCCGAACCGCGACATCAGAACATCATAATCTAAGACAAAAATGCCTTTACCTTTGCCTGCGGCATGGCGCAATTCCCTATTGAAACGCCGAATCGTTTCAACCTGGCTTTGCTCTCCCGCTTGTCCATCGAGAACGCCAGCGTTTGGCATTGGCGGTATCGCCATTGTCTGTAAAATCAAGTGAGCTTGGCTGTGAGACCGAAATGTGGTTATCCAATCGCACATATTTTTCAAGGCTTGATCAACCATCCGATTCTTATCCAGCGTTGAAATCTCACCATAGCGATACCATAAATCGGGCAGTAAATCACGAGTCTGCACAGCCAGAACCACAATATTAGGATCATAGGCATAGAGTTTGCTTGAAGGGTCCAGAATCTCCTGGGCGTACGTATTAAAATTTCCCAACTGAACCTTAAGATCGATCCCGTAGAAAAAAGCCTGGACTTGCAGCATGGGAACCACAGGTTCAAACGTGAATGAGCGCAGAACTGCCAAACGGCAAGGTCTTAAGGGCGGCAAATGGTCAGCTATTTGTTGCTTTTGCGACAAAACCCACTGTGCGGTTGCTGGATTAGGCGATTTGACAAAGGCCTGATTTATTCCCGCTAATGCCCTGTTCCAGTCTCCACGACTGATGGCCTCTTCGACAATAACACGGGCCGAATCGCTCATTGTTCGAGAAACTCCAGTAAAAGCCGGTCGGACGTGTATACCCAGGCAATACGCCTGCCGTTAAAAGCCACGGCAGGAAGCGGCGGTTTCACAATTAAGCCTCCTTTGGTACGACTCTCTTCCAAATGCTTTTCCAGCACGTTCACCTCATAGCACAAATGATGAAAACCTCCCCCTTTTTTTACAAGCCTAGAAACCGGCGATCCCTCTCCGTCTTGTTCCACAAGTTCCATTAATGGATCCGAAGGCGAGCGAGGACGCACAAAGGCAACATGCACACGCTGCAGGGGATCGTGAATAATCTTTCCATCCCAACTCCCGCCGATCGAATCAGCGAAGCGCTCAATAACCTCGCGTATCGACGATACGATAAAACCTATGTGATGAAGTTTCTGAGGACATGACGAATTTGGCATCAGAGGCCAACGTCTCCCACGATATAGCTGAAATAAGTGTTTTTGACGGTTATTGGTTCACTTATTTCAAAGTTTACTTTAAAATACTCTTCCCTTTCCTTGGATTTCATTTCAAAAAGCCCAAGGGTTTTATAAAGACGGGCCGTTTCGGCTGAAAAATGAGGGAATTTTATCAAATCAATGCGATTTTCTTGGGCATAAGTGCGCAGATAACCGACCAATGCCGCAACCGCCTTCTGGTTATTAATCCTCCCGAAAAAATCAATACATTCAAGAGAATTCCATTTTCTGCCCGGGGGATTTACAAACATCATATACGCGATTAGCGATTTCCCTTCATAGACGGCAAATATTTTTTTTGCAAAGTTTTTACTGCCAAAACAATACCAGTTTATGAATTCAGAGGTACGGGCGTTCGTGTTTGGATAAAGTTTTTTCGTGTCTTCCCATAACTCATCAAAAGACAAATCGGCACGACTTATTTCTTCCACCCTGAACCCACCCCGTTGGTTGCAAGCTTGACAACGAAAATTTTGTACCAAATCCAAGACCGGCGCCAGCAGCTTTGAAAACAAAATAGTAATAAGATTATTCGGCATGCATTTAGCCAGAAAATTAACGGAAGATGCTATCAAGAAACTCATTCCCCGGCCAGCTCTTTCAATTCTCTGATAATTCATGGATTTAAGCACTTTCACCACGGGTTCATTCGGCGTGGTCATGAATAGCATGGAGCCCCGTGAATTGGCAATCTGTTTAAACAATAACCGGAGACTGTGATTTCGGTAGTTTGGCGACACTCTCCAAGTCGTGGCATTATGAATAATCATCATTTTGCCTGCGAGCTGAAAACGGGTCGGAAAATTACCAAGAAAACCTACGATTTCGCCATTTTCCGTTAAAATCCATCCTCTCTCAAACCTATCCTGACAGGCAGGATTTTTGGTCCACCAAAGTCGAAACCGGTCAAGCCAAAACTGTACATCTCTAGTCTCATCAGGATAAGATGCCAAATACTGCGCTAAATTTTTAAAATGCTCAGGTGTTACGGTTAACAACTCAATCATGTTTTAATGAACTGAAGTTTGTGTCCTACCGATATTGAAAAGTTTCAGAACAGACTGTTTAATATTGGATAAAAACTGAGTCACGCCGTAAAAGTTCATAATAAAATCAATCCTGTCTCCATCATAGGGAACGCCGATACGTTTTAACTCAAAAACATCAGAATCCTTATCATTGCCGCCTGGCACGGTTGTTAGTCCGCAGGCATAGCCGGCATCCTGCAACATTTTTCCGGTCATATCATTAAAATCGCCGGGTTGACCATTAGGATAACAAAAAAAACGGCATTTGATGTCTGTTTTTCGTTCTATAATATCCTTCGAAAGAAACAATTCCGTTTTTAAATCATCAGACTTACATCTCGTAAGTATCGGGTGTGTATGCGAATGGCTTCCAATGGAAACCAGTCCGCTTTTAACCATTTCGGTAATCTCATCCCACTCAAGCGGCTGATAAATATCCGGAGAATTTCCGCCTTCGGATAATTTATTTCCCAGCGCATTTTCGAGCCCCTCGACTGATTTGAATCTTAATTCTTGCGATACGGCCTTTAATTCTGTTCTTACGTTTTTTTCACTTGCCTTTCGGGAATCCCGATCGTGTGTTATGACTTCTAAAGAAAACTCATTGCCCAAGTCCTGTTCAATATTTAATTCAAACACGCCGGGGTTGGCCTTACTGACCGCGTATTCTACGCGGTCAGTCCATAAATACTTTTTTCCATCTACAAAACTGGTAGTTAAAAAAATAGCGGCGGGAACGTTAAATTGTTTGAGTAGCGGAAAGGCCAAAGCATAATTTGATTTATACCCGTCATCAAAAGTAATGACAGCTGCGCCGTCAGGAGGTTCCTTGCGCTGTTGATAATCGTCTATAAGCCTATCCAGAGAAATGATGGGGTGATACTTTGTAAGATACTCCAAATGAAACTTGAACTTTTCAATCGCTAAATGTTTACCTTGGTGATTTTCAATGCCCTCGTGAATCTTTGATTCCGTGAAGCCATGATAGGTCAGAATAATCACTTTATTCCTTCGCAAACAACGCAGGAGTTTGTGTACTTGAGCAAAATAAAGAAGCTTATGAACAAAGGATCGCATATTAAAAGAGTCCTGAGTTGTGCACGGATAATTCTCCAGCAGCCACCCCACGCTCCGAAGTTTTGAATTTCATTCTATGTCCCAGCTGTATTAGCGGTTTTTCCATGTAATTCCAGGACAGATAAGCTGCGAAAATGGTAACGATGAAAGACAGTACCGTTATAATAAACTGCTCTATGGTTGAGATCGATGGAAGGCGGCCGGCAATAAAACCGTGACACAGGCCGCTAACAATTTGATGATAAAGATAAATACCATAGGAATGAATCCCCAGAAAAATCAAAAAAGAATTCTTGAAGAAAATACCTAGCAAACGGCTTTCAGAAAGCACGGCGATCAGTATTAAACAAAGATAGAACATTGCCAGCACTGTGAACCCTGCGCTCATCATAGCCTGCGAATCGCGTCCGGCATAGAATAAGATCAGGCCGGTAATGGCGGCGGTTATAATAAAGGCGATATACAAAACGCTGATGTTATTTTTAAGCTTTAGTAATAGCGTCCCGCTTTGTAAAAAGTAAGCGGACACAACACCAAGCAAAAGGCCATCCCACTTGCATGGTAAAAGCGCAATGCGTGTTAAGTCCACATGCGAATATAGTACCAAAATGATTGACCGGAATATAGGCGCCGTCAAAATCAGGCCCAAAAGACAATAGGGCAACGCCGGCTTTTTAACAAAGCGGACCAAAAATGGTAATAATAAATAAAATTGTTCCTCAATAGCAAGTGACCAGGTTACGCTTAACCAGTGCGGACCGAATTGGCCGGTTTTAACAGTGAAGAAATTTTGAAGAAAAATCGCGTAAGACCATAAAGGGTGAGGTTGAGCAAACAACCATTTCGAATTAGGAATTCTATCCGCAAGACCAGTGAACCGGAATAATAAAAACAGAGATAAAACAAGCACATAAACGGGTAAAATCCGGTAACAACGCCGGATGTAAAAAACCTGAAAATAATTAACGGCGTCACGGTTGTTAATCAATATTCGTCCGATAAGAAACCCCGAAAGAACAAAAAATAGATCAACACCGCTCCAGCTCCAGGAAAACAACCTGATTGTATTGGATAAATAAGGACTTGCGTTGGACTGAAGCCCGAGGCAGGCGTAATGCCAAATAAGAATCAATAAAATGGCAATTCCGCGTATTGCGTCCAGCTGAGGAATCCTTCGCATTTCGTCCGCCTGACCGGTATGATTTTTGACAGGAGTCATGCTAATAAGAGCCGCGGTAACCCGCCGAATTTTGACGGGCAAGCATGCTATAAAGAGAAATCAATCCAAGGGTCTGAGAACCGGCCATAAACAATAGCGGACCGCTATGAAAAAGAGGGAGACTGCTATACTTCACTGCGGGGAAAGCCAGTAGACAATACGTAACAGCAAACACGGCCCATGAGACACCGAAGGGACCCCGGGAAAGGCTGCTTGCAAGTAAAACAACGGGGATTAGAAGCCAGGGGAAATAATGGTCCCATGTGCGTGGAGATACCAGCAGACCCGTAATAAGCCAAAGCGACATATTGACAACCAACGGCATCTTCAAGTCCTTCATGGTTAACTTAAAAGTTAGATAACAAAAAATGAAAGCGCATATTCCCCAAAAAATCCAAGCGAGTGCCGGAACATTCAGCCACGGAGTTCGTTCCGGGTTGCCGCCCTCGGAAGAAAAAAGCCTTAAAAAAAAGCTGGCTAAATTCTGACTGGACCACCATGTGCTGATTACTGTGGATTCGGAAAAAATAAGACGCTTAAAGAAACTAAAATTAACATTTGCGCCAAAACAAACAAAACTCAGCCCTAAAGAAACACCCACGGCTATAAGGCCTGAAATAATCGTCGTCCACTTGCGGTGCAGCATCAAACCGACGAACAAGATTGCGGGGACAGGCTTGACTAAAACCGCCATGGCCAGCCATATTCCGGCTTTAACATAACGACCGGATCGTAAAGCGTTCATTGCAAGACACAACAGAAGCAAAATCAAAAGATTGATTTGACCGCTGTCTAAATTTCTAAGGATAGGAAGAAAGCCCGCGACCAGCGCAATGAGGCCGGCAACGGTTTCAAGGCGAACCGGCCAACCAGTCAAACGAAATAGCAACACAGCCGAAAAACAAACTATAGCAGCATTAAAACTTAACCAGACGACTTGCGCATCCGCAAATTTCAAAAAAGATAATGGAATGTATAAAACCATGACCAGAGGGAAATAAACCGGGGCCGTCCTTCCCATCCCGTATTTGGGGTTATCCGGGTTCAAAGTCTCCTTTTTTTCATAAGGGTTAATGCCATTTCTAAGATCGATTGCACTATAATACCTGACGCCAAAATCATAAACATGTTCTGACTGAGTTTCCCGAAATGAACGGGAAAGGGGATACAAATACCCTCGATACACAAAAAGCAGCGATAAAGTCAAGGCCGAAAGGACCCAAAAATATCTTATGGGCCTATTAGCGTTTTGCGATTTTATTGAATGTAAAGTCATACGGGAAACCAGTCTGTTTCCGGCATAAGATTACAGATTCTCGTCGTTGAAAACATCAGCATTCACCGGCCTCTCATTAGTGTCGCGAGTCACCCCAAACGAGCGCTTAGCCCATAAACTTTTTACATTTTCAATAGCACTGTTCAATTCTTCCAGTTTGAAACATGAAAGAATGTATAGAAATAGAGAAAGGCTTAACACCACAAACACCAAGCCTATAAGCAACACCCACCAACGTGAGATTTCCAGCCAATGATAAAGCGGCCATAGGTTAGCCAGCACTCCTATGATCAAGGCCGGGATTGAAGCAATAGTAAGCTTCCAGGAATAGTCACAAAGGGATTTCCAATCCTCCGATGTCCGAAGAGACCTAAAAAAAAGTGGAAACATTAAATAAAAATTAATCACAAGTGCCAACGAAAAACTGAGGGCCAACCCCTTATAATCCAAAAAACCAATAAAATAATAGCCCAGTCCATAAGTCAGAACCGCTCTTGACGCACCAAGGAAAATCGCGGTCTTTATCTTGCGCGCAGCAATCAAAAACTGAGTCATAAAAATGTCAGCGTAGAACACAAAGGCTGCCCATCCAAAACAAGTTAAAGTATTTGCGATCCGCCTCGTGCCCTCATAAACGATGCCGTTACCACTAAAAAAAATGACGGCTATGGGTCGCGCTAAACCGCACATCAGAAACCCCAGGGGGACGAGAATAAAAAAAGCAGCTCGCAGGGTTCGAGAGAATATTTTTTGCGCGTCATCTGTTGTCGAATCGCTGATTTGTTTGGCCAAGGATGGAAATATACAAATGAGGACAGTCTGACTTACCAACGCGGTTGGAACAATCATAAGACCCAAAGAAATGGCGAAAGCAGAAATGGTTCCCTGCCACATTCCTGAACCAAAACGGTTGAGAATAATAATGGGAATTTGTTTCAATCCCCAAATAGCGCACATAGGTAACAAAATAGAAAATAGCTGAATAAAAACCCTGGGTTGGAATAATAGCCTGTTAGGAAGAGCCTGCGGAATGCTCCACAACGAAAGGATTTGAAAACTAACGGCACAGCCAGCGCTGATAATGGCGGCCCAAGCGGCTCCGTAAATGCCCCATATCCGATAGGTCGCAAGTAAAATAACGATCATCACCAAAGTATCGGTCAGGCCGGATGAAGCTGCGATGAAATACCGGCCATAATAACTATTAAGCGCCTGAAAAAATGAACACAAACTGATAAAGACAATTACCAGTATCATGATCCGGAAAAGCTGCACGGTTAAATCTTGCTGTTCAGGCTTAAAGCCGGGCACCAGCTGCTGGACCACCCAGGGTGACCATAGCCAGGCAATCACTGCTAACCCCGTCGTTAGAATCAGGAAAACGGGAAGCGCATTTCCAAGAAATCGATTAGCCTCTTCCCTGCCTTTCTCAAGCATGATTTTGCTGAAAAGAGGGAGAAATCCCAAATAAATAACGCCCTCAAAAAAAACCGCCGCGCAATAAGGAAGGTAACTGGCGGCAAAAAAAACATCGGCCACGGAAGAAATACCAAAAAGCTTTCCCACCAAAATCTTTTTGACTAAATTGAAGAGCTTTGCCGCAATCAACAACGCGAACACCGTGGTGCTTCTTCGCAGAAATAAATCTGTCGCGCCCGCTTTATCAGAAGGCATGATTCACCTTTCGCCTGAGTTCAGTCAAAACAAAAGCGGTCAAGAACCAGAATGGCAAGGCCAATTTTACCACCGTAAAGCTAACGCACGTTGAGCTGTGGATTAAAAAAGCAACAAAAGCCATCAGCCATCCCACTCGAATCCCATTTTGTTCAAGACTCAATAATTGGCTACCTGCTCTGTAAACTTTGATGATTAAAGTCCATAAAAGTGCCAAAAAAAGCATAAAACCGATCACGCCGCTTTCAGACAGCACTTGAATATACTGCGATTCATAAAATTGGCGGTGCCTTGATCCCCAGCCCGATCCAAGAACCAATACCTGATCAAAATTCAGCATGCTTTTTTTCCAAGCTGCAAGGTCTCCAGCCCAAGATGTATGAAAAGGATCATCCGACGAAAATGATTCACCGATATCAAGAACCCTTTCGGAAAAACGCGTAGGGAGTAGAAGAGCGCCTATTATCAATAAAGACGCGATACAAATTAGTCTTTTCCGGTTTGGCACCCAAAGCAACGACAATAAATAACAGCCTGCGAGGGCGAAATAACTCTTCCGTGAGTAGGTCCAGATCAACGGAAAAAGAACAAACAAAATGCTGGAGGACAAAACTATTTTTTTAATTCTATCCGTGGTTAGCAAAAGACAACCCGTGAAGAAAGATATCCAAAGAACCAGAAGTCCGCCAACATGATTTGCGTCGCCATAAAACGGCGCGCGCTCAAAAATACGGTAATAATTCGGGTAGACCGCTTTTGATTGGGGAAAGAAAAATTCAAAATAACCGTACACACCCAAAGCGATTCCAACGCCGAAAAAGGCCTTCAAGCTAAAAGACGCGTCATTATGCTCGAAAAAGCGTGTGCCGGCGGCGAAGAAAAGAAAATATTCGAACCACTTAAGTAAGCAAAAGAAACTCACGAAAGGCTTATCAATAGTCCCCAGGAAGAATCCATTAACGATAGACAGACCGCAGGCGATAATGAAAAATAAAAAACGATTTTCCACATCCGGAAAAGTCGACAGCGCAGTGCTGCCAACAGAACGAAACAAAACCAAAATCACAAAAAAAGGCAGCAGCACATCCTCAAGACGAATATCAATGGGATATAGAATGCCGGGTAATATAACCGAAATCCGAGGCATGAAAATGCAACCGTAAAGAATCAAAATAAATACACACTGCGCGGACTTTCTCAGGAACGTTTGATTCCAGGAAGAAGGATTTAGCCGGTCCAAAACGGCCAGAACAAATTTTAGAATAAAACTCTCGGGATATGACTTTTCTGGGCTCCCCCTGTCCGTCAATAAGTTTGTAATGAAACTTCCTTGCCGCGGATTTGACTGCATGTTGATGCCCTACTCCAATAGATGAAAATCAATCACTCTTCCTTCCAAAAAGATCTTGTCGCTGATAAAAAAAATTTTATTTCCTTTCACCAGTGTATACTTTCCAAAACGGAGTACTTTCGATGTGTCTTCGGTTACTGAAGCCTTCAGCGTCACTCTGGTAAGTTTCTCTCCCCCAAGCATCACCTCATCATAAGCCAGAATTTTCCAGCCCACTCGGCCATAAACGTCCTTGGCTTCATCGCCGGGAGGAACCACCTCTTTGATCCAGGTCAAATCCTTCGGGAGAATAATCTGGACTTCCGCATACTTCACAACACCTTCTCTTTGAATTACGTTCGAAAAAACAATGGGTTTCAAAATAGTAAAATAGACTGAAAATCCAGCAATTATCAGCAACACAATCAGAGCTAGATCAAATCCGTTTACAGTCTTTAGTAGATTCGTGCTTGCTTTAATATTTTTCATATCAAATCATATCCTTTAGCGCTAAATTCGTTATTTGTTTGTTAGCTCCTTTTTTACAAAGCCGGCACCATAGCTCGAATAGAACAAGAGCATAAATTTGTGCTCCAAATCTTTGCCTGCCTCTTGTATGTTCCTCAAGCATCCATTTGATATATTGCGGCCGGAAGTAGCGGCGACTGATACAAGATTCCCCGAGCAAAAGGCTCGACGCAAAACGCGAAAGTTCATTGCGGAACCATCCATCCACGGGAATGGAAAATCCTTGTTTCCGTTGCTTCAAAATGTTATCCGGTAACAGCCCCTTCATCGCCTTTTTTAGAATGTATTTGGTAGTAAACCCTTTCTGCTTTAGGGAAAATGGAATTGAACAGGCCAACTCGACCAATTTATGATCCAAGAAAGGAACCCTCACTTCAAGGGAGTGAAGCATGCTCATTCGATCTACTTTTGTCAGTAAATCATCGGGAAGATAAATTTTACTATCAAGGTAAAGCAGTTTATCAAGAACGGATTGGGCTGAGTCACGATCATAAAAAGACCGCACGAATTCCAAACTCGGTTCCGCGCCCAATCCATCATACACCGCAGGATGGAAAAGTTCCTTTTTCATCCATGGTTGAAAATTCATCGCCCGGCGTGCGTAGCTTTCAGACGGATGTTTCGCAGCATCATAAAAAAAACGTTCAAGAATACTCTTGAATCCGGTTTCGCGCAATGGACTGCGGGCCGCATTGGAAAAATACCGCTCGAATAGTTTTTTAAGGAAAAGAGGCGTACGCTGGTACTTTTGAATCCAATCCTGTTTTTGAGTCCATTGATACCCTCCAAAAAGTTCGTCCCCGCCGTCACCCGACAAAGCTACGGTGACGTCACGCCTGGCAAATTCACACACAAGATACGTCGGTATGGCCGATGAATCCGCAAAAGGCTCGTCAAAACCTGAAATAATCCTAGGGAGGAGTTCAAACGCATCAACCTCGACCACATATTCATGATGTTCCGTTTTAAAACGCCGGGCCACCTCACGGGCGTAAGGCAATTCATTGAACCGGCTGTCATGAAAGCCCATCGAATAAGTCCTAGAAGGCGTGTCTCCTTTCCTGCTCATCCAGGCAACGATTGTACTTGAATCCATCCCTCCGCTTAAAAACGCACCCACGGGGACATCACTCAAAAGGTGCAAACGGACAGTCTCTTCCAGTGTCCATCTTAATTTCTCCACCCATTTCTTTTCCGTCAGTTTATAATCAATCTCGAAGGAAAAATCCCAATAGGGAACAATTTCAATATTGCCGTCCTTATAACGCAGGAAATTTCCAGCGGGAAGCTTATGAATGTCTCGATAAATCGTTTTTGGAGTTGGGATATAAAGAAAACTCAAATAATCACTGATCGCTGAAAGAGAAAGTTCGGTGTCTATGTCCGGATAGCACAAAATGGCCTTAATCTCGGATCCAAACACCAAAGTTCCATCCTGGAACCAGTAATGCAGTGGTTTAATGCCAACTCTATCCCGGTAAAGATAGAAATTTCTCGAATCACCATCCCAAAGAGCGATAGCGAACATTCCCCTCAGCTTATGGACAAACATTTCACCCATTTCTTCATAAAGATGCACGATAACTTCAGTATCAGTTTTAGTCCGAAAGCGGTGGCCTTTTTGGATCATTTCATCGCGCAATTCCTGGAAATTGTAGATTTCGCCGTTAAAAACCGTCCAAACGCTGCCAGATTCATTTGAAATGGGTTGATGCCCGCCATCTAGGTCTATAATGCTCAACCGCCGCATGGCCAAACCGACATTCTCCCTAACCCAGTAGCCTTCATCATCAGGCCCGCGATGGGATAAGGAAGTATTCATTGACCGCAGAATAGCGCCATCTACGGATCTCTGTTTTTCAGGATGTATAATTCCCGTGATGCCGCACATATCAGCGAATTACCGACGCAGCAGATCGGCTCCCTGAGAGTGACAAATAAAAATTCTCATATTGATCAACCATTTTCTGGATCGTAAAATTTGACGCTATTTTGTTGCGCGCTGTTTCGCCTAAACGGCTGGCGGTTTGGGGATCTCTAAGCAGCTGAAGAATCGCCGCGGCCATAGCTTTGCCGTCTTTAGGGTGCACCAAAACACCGTCGTTACCAGAACTTATCAATTCGGGAATCCCCCCCACGTCGGTAGCCACAACAGGTTTAGCCATGGCCATTGCCTCAAGCAAGACATTCGGAAAACCTTCTGACAGCGAAGCCAAGGCAAAAACATCCATAGCATCCATGAGATCAGGTATATCCTCCCGGAAACCAGTAAAAACTATCTGCTCACTTCGGGCTATTTTTTTCGATTCGCACTTCATTTTATCCAAAAGCGGGCCTGAACCAACCAAAAGAAACCACGTTTGAGGGTTCTCGGTTAATATAAGGTTCATAGTCTCCAGCAAATAAGGGTATGCCTTTTCGTAAGAAAAATTCGCAACTGTTCCCAATACCTGAGCCGCGGCGGGTACACCAAATTCTTCCCGGATTTTGAGCCGATGAGGTCCCGGACTAAACCTATTCAAATCGACGCCATTATGGATGGTAAGGATTTTATTGGGCTGAATTCTTTCTTTCGCCAAAGTCCATTGCTGAGCGGCGTGCGAACAACAAACGACCCTGTCGATGCAAAGATTTCCCATGTTTTCGATAAAAAGATGCCTCTTCTTCTGCCAATGAGCCAGTTCCCTTCTCGATGACACTACAAACGGGATTTTGAGAAGTTTTGCAGGCAAGGCCGCAAAAAAATGGAATCCGAAAAGATAGGTATGCAAAATATCCACCCGGTTCGAACGGATCCAATTGAATATTTTTATAAAAGTGCGCCACCCCCATCCCTTGCTTGTCAAGCAAACAAAAGGCACGCCGCATTTTTCGACTTGTGCCGCTAGAAACCCCTCCTTAAAAACCGTAGCGATGCGCGCATCATGTCCCCGCATTCGCAAGTTCGCGGCCAGATTCAAAATATGTTTTTCTGTCCCTCCAAGATTCAGAGTTGGAATGAGATAAGTGATTCGAAGCCTCTCATTTCCGGTCATATCTTTTCAAGCTCGATTGTCTGGAACATTCCAATCAAGCCATTGAATGGCGAGAAAATTCGTTCGATGGCTTTCACAAAATCATACATGAACGATGGTATCAATTGGCGTTTAGACACGCCCCCGCTGAATAAATAAAGAAATGGGGTGTGCGGCTCAATTTTAATAACCCTCAAAGACGGGAACAGACTTACGAACTTTTTTTTGTCCCTGTGAAAAACAATCCAGGGGATAGCGCCGTTGGCAGCCGCTAGGGGGCCTTCTTCAAGCAGAGTCCAACCGCCCGAGGGATCAAATGCCTCATGATGAAAGTTTTGGTAAATAAACCTGCCCCACGGCGTGTTAGCGGGCTCAATCATGACTACTTTTCCGCCTGTTTTGAGGCAGCGGTTCATTTCCGAAAAAAATAAAGTGGTGTCAGGAATATGGTGTAAGACATCGATCATGAAAAAACCATCGACGCCCGCATCCTCAAAGGGCATATCCAAGGCAGAAAAACACTTGTCTAAGTACGGCAAGTCTAGAACGTCAGAAGTCAATACACTTGGCATGATTTTTTTGATAAAACCGCCGCCGCTCCCCAATTCGACGCACATTTTGGATTTGATATCGGGAAGCGATGATTCAAATATCCGGTAGAAATCGATATAAATCCTTTTCAGGAAGGGTTTCCGTTGAATAATCTGTCCGTGAAGCAGCGTAGTTGCGGGATCATTTAAATCCCGGATTTCCGCGGCCTCCGGCATTTCAAGCCATTTCATGAAGTTACGGCTCATAACATCCTCAAGCAAATTTTAATTTTCTTGTCGCAACCCAGCACATCTTAAGCAGCAACCAGCCGTGTGCGAAACGCCTGATTTTAGTCGTACCGTATACGCGATCGCGATACCGCACAGGGAGCTCAACGACTTTCAAGTTTTGTCTGCATGCGCCGAACAAAAGATCAAAATCGCCAAAGGGATCGAAATCGCCGAAATAAGCGCGTCCATTTTTGATTCTGACATAGGACCGGCGCCAAAGAGCCTTTGTTCCGCAAAGAGTATCGCTGATACGCTGCTCCAGCAAATAGGAAAAAATGAGGCCGAATAATTTATTCCCAATCATATTGAGAAACCGCATGGCCTGTTTCTCCATAGGATAGACCAACCGCGTTCCGTTGATGAACTCGCCCTTCCCTTCGACAATGGCATTGAAAAACTTGGGCAAATCTTCCGGCGGGACCGTCAGATCGGCATCCAAAATCATAAGCACATCGCCCACCGCCGCATCAAAACCTAATTCAACCGCATGCCTTTTTCCGCCCGCCCGCCCTTGATGAATGAGTTTTATATTTCGATCCGGATATTCCCCCTGAAATTTCAATATTTCTTCAACGGTTCCATCCGTGGAAACGCCGTCAACAAAAATCAACTCGGTTTGCCGTCCCATCCGGGGTGTCCGGCGAACCGCATCCGCAATATTTCCTTTTTCATTGCGGCACGGTATCACCACGCTGCACGAAATACGGCTTGCGTCATAAGGCGTTTCGAGAGGTTTAGCGATAAGCCATTCCACAAGACACAAATTTTTAATCAAAGGGAGTTTGGCTACAAATGAATTCAGAAAGGTTGACACATAGCGAATTTGCTTAGGAAAAAGCATTCGATGGCCTTTCTTAATGACTTCGAATCCGGCAAGGTATAGCAAGTTCTGTATGTCTTCCAGAGGTAACCAATTCTGAATAGGCTGCGGCATTCTAAAGCCTAATTTTTCAAAAAACTTGAGAACCGGCTCCCACATGTAATTATGATACGTTATGATGATACGGCTATGACTGGCAGTGACTTGTTTTAGCTGACAAAACACTTTCTGCACATCGGGAAGAAGACCAATCGTGTCTGAAAGCAAAACGCAATCAAAAGTATGATTAACGGGCAGCTCATTGGCATCGCCAACAAAATAGCTGCAATCAGGGTTCCGTTCACGGGCAATTTTGATCAGCTGTTCGCCAAAATCAAGGCCAACGGCAAGCCGGCAAGGCAGTGAAGCAATCAAATCCCCAATGCCGCAGCCAATGTCAAGAACCGAGTCTTCCGGAGAGATATTGGATTTAATAAATGTCAGTATGTCGTTATGATAATAACGATGTTTTTCCTTCCACGCTTCCCTTTCGGTGGCGCTCGCATTGTAAAATTGTCTAAGCTGCTTAGAGTCCATTATAGCGGCCCTTAGAGATTAAAAGCTGTGATGCGGACTTTATAGGCGTTGCCACCAGGCTATCACTTTACAACTTGTTCCGGACGGCGAGAAGAATGAAGATACCAGTCAATCGTTCTTTTAAGACCTTGTTCAAAAGATGTGAGCGCCTTGAATCCAAACAATGCCTCCGCCCTCGAAGCGTCCAGGCATCTACGCGGCTGCCCGTTGGGTTTACTTTGATCCCACACGATTTTGCCATTAAAACCGACAAAATCCGCAATGAGTCTGACTAGATCGCGTATAGATATTTCCCTGCAGGTTCCCAAATTGACCGGGTCCGATGAATTATATCTTTGCAAAGCTAAAACAACACCTTCAGCCGCGTCTTCGGCATATAAAAACTCGCGGGTGGGGCTTCCATCGCCCCAGCAAACGATCTCTCGCTCATTCTTCTCTTTCGCCTCGTCGCATTTTCGAATAATGGCGGGAATAACGTGAGAACTATCCAGCGCAAAGTTGTCTCTGGGGCCATAAAGATTCACGGGCAAAAGACAAATGGAATTAAAACCATATTGCTCACGATACGCTTTTGACTGGACCAAAAGCATTTTTTTTGCCAAACCATAAGGCGCATTCGTCTCTTCCGGATAGCCGCACCATAGAGATTCTTCGCGAAAAGGCACCTCCGTATTCTTGGGGTAGGAACAAATAGTGCCGATATTGACAACTTTCTGAACGCCGCGAAGTCTTGCCTCCTCCATCAACTGCACACCCATCATCAGGTTCTCATAAAAAAACAACCCCGGATTCGCCCGATTTGCGCCTATGCCTCCAACAGTGCCTGCAGCGTGAATTAAATAGTCGGCCGGATGATCCTTTAAAAGCCTTACAACTCCTTCTTTTTCAACAAGATTATATTGGCTTCGCCGCGGGACAAAAACATCGATCGCACTTTTTTTGAATAGTTCGGCCACAATATAACTTCCAAAAAAACCGGCTCCGCCCGTGACTATAATCTTCTTTTTTTTAAAAGACTCAGTATTATCCATCACGCCTCACAGCATTTTTACTTACTTGTATATGTATCATTAGTGATTGTTATTATAGCAACAAAGAGTTGACATGAAAATGCCAAAAAAACAGTAACTTTTCGATAAAACATCGGTCTAAGATCAACCGACAGCAACGCTCCGGAACACCTGAGCCAATAAGGGGGTCATACATTCCAGCGAGTATTTTTCCACAGCTTTTTTCCGGCCCGCTTCTCCCATTTTTTTTCTAAGTTCCGGTTCTTCAACCAAACGAGATATTTTTTCGATCCATTCTTTGTCTCCAGAAGCGAGAAACCCATCAACACCTTCATCCACAATTTCACAATTAGCTCCCAGACGCTCGGACACGCTAGGGATCCCCATGGCCATGTACTGTAAAATTTTAAGTCCGCATTTTCCGCGCACCCACGGTGTATCACGGAGCGGCATAACACCGACATCAAATTCACTCATCCGTAAAACTTCATTCTCATAAGACCAAGGTATTAATTCCATGTCGACGCCCGCAAAGGTAAAGGGCTCCCTGCCCGGGCGAGTGACTAGTCTGAACCGGACACTATATCGCTTCGAAATCTCCTGAAAAACACGCTCAACCAGGCGAACATGCGTTTCCAAACCATCAAAAGTCCCTATCCATCCAATGACGACTTTCCCGCTATTATCACGCCGCAAAGCGTTTATAGGAACAAACCGTTGAGTGTCCACCGGAGTCGGAATCAAAAAGACATTGGAATTATATTGAGAAGCCAGCTCTTTGAGGTGACCGTTTCCTGCGATAACTGCCCGGCTGTATGATGATATTTTCTTAGTCTGGTCAGGGTCCTGAAATATTTTTAAAAAATACCGAGAAAATTCCACGATACTTCGCCCATAAATGGCATCGTCAAGATCAAAAATCAAACGTGAATTCATGCGTTTGAGAACCGCATCAAATCCTCTGATACTGGTTGACAGCAAACCTTTTTGAACACAAACGGCATCAAATCGAGAACTTATGATAGTTCGTTTAATATTATGCAATAACTCGGCACCGTATTGGACTAAACGCAACCATTTTGACGGCGAATAATAAAAGCGGGAAAACCACGGTTCGGGCAAAGCCGGGATAACTGTGGCTTCGATACCGTATTTTTTTAAATGCGGAACATATTGATATGCCCGGAGACGGCTTGAGGGCATGGTCTCCGGATAAAGGGTAAGGAAAAGAACTTTTAACGGCTCATTTTTTTTCACGGTTACCGTGATGGATCAGTCCCCGCAGTTAAAATACTTATCATAAGCCGACCCGGGCAGGATATTAAGTTTGCAAAGGATTTTAATAACAGGCTTGAATTTTTTTATGATGTGGTAATGATTCGGATAATCATAAAACTTCTTGGGAGGCCTGGCGATATACTCGTCCAATTCCTCACGGGTCAAACCAAGACGTTTAATGCAAAGATCAATCACCTTCTGATCTTCAATGACATATACCCCCTTGACACGCTCCAGCGCCGCAGAACGCTCCATCTGACCGGAACGGACCAGAGCGGAGTAATTGAATTTCCTTCGGTCTTCGTTGAATTTTACGCGAAAAACATAAGTAAGCAGGCTTTGAAACAAATCATCGTAATAATGTGCGCCAGTATACACCCAATCCAATTCCTTTTTAATAATTTGATCGACTTCAGAGCGGACATAATTGACGTAATAAAGGACAGGGATGGTCTTGATCCCTTTTATTATCGTGTAATAGAAAACTTGAAAAATATCCAGATTGAAACCCGGATCTGTGGGTGTCCATTTTCTTAACGGCACCGTACCGAACTGCTTATTGATGGCTTTCAAGTATTTACCGTCAAGGTAATTCCAAGAAAGGGGACAAATCCCTTCTGTCCTGAAGGATTGTCCGAAGAGTATGTGCTGAACCTTCTCTTTCGTCGCAACACCGTACAGCGCCGTGGCTATGCCGATATCCGTCCCTAATTCAATATCTGGCGTCGAGGATTTCAATCCGGCTATTTTAAGATCTTTGGATTCTCTCCAATCCGACGTTATGGTCCGCAAATCAACGCCCAATTTTCTCGTGGTCCTGAGCATGTTTTCTCCCGCCACGGGATTGCCAAAGCCGTCATTGAAATGAACCGCCAGCGGCCTCAACCCCCAAACTTTCTTGGCTAAATAAAGCGTATACGTGCTGTCACGGCCGCCGCTGATTCCTAAAATACAGTCGTATTTCCTGTTTTTTCCTTTGCGCTTAATATCACGGATTAATTTATCAAGTTTCCTTTGTCCCTTTTCATTCAGCGGATATTCCCGGTCTAATTTATCATGGAGCTTGCAAAAATTGCACTCGCCTGCTTCGTCAAATGTGATTCCCGGTATTGTTGTATCCATGATACAGCGGACACAAATCCGGTAATTCGCTGCCTCGCCAGTTTTCATCTCGACATTACTAGCCTGGGTTCCCATACGATCAAATAACCTCCTCGTATCTGTAACCTTTTTTAAGCAGCATCTGACCGATTTCCGTTCCTTTTTCGTTTCTTTCCGGAATTTCGACATCCGCGATAATCAATTCTCCGGCGAACTCGTTGAACAGACCGCGCGCTATAATGCCTGATTTGTCCACAGCCAGCGAGCAGCCCACCATTTTTTTCCCCTCATACGGGCCTCCGACAATATAACCCACGCTGGTTGTTCCAACGATAACCAAATCATAAGCCTTAGCCAAAATGCTGTAAGGCTTGATCCACTTTTCCCTGTAAGGATCCATCGTTTCGTCCACGGAATAATCAACCGTCCACGAAGAAGGCGATAGAATCAACTGGGCACCCATTCGGGCGAGAGTATGCCCGATCGGCAACCCATCTATATAATTGTCGGCGCAAATATTGACGCCGATTTTTCCAAATTCCGTATCGACCACGGACAAAGACTGCCCGATATCGTAAAAGGGATGTTCCACCGTCAATTCATTGATTTTATGGTATTTGACAATAATCTCCCCTTTTGAATTAATCAGCAATGCGGTATTGTGCCTCTTTTGCGGCATTTTTTCCGTAAGCCCCGCACACACAAAAATCCCGAATTTCTTTGCCGCGGCGCATAACCGGTCACTGTAGGGACCAGGAATCGGCTGGGCTTCCTTCAAAACACTGGGGTGAGTCCATCCCAGATCCAAAGTCTCCGGCAGTAAAATGATCTGGCATCCTTTTTGGGAGGCCTCAATTATCATTTTTTCAGCCCTGTCCATGTTTCTCGCCGGTTCGCCGCCTTCCACCAATAACTGGCCCATACCTATCTTAACTTTTCGTTTCATCTCATTTCTCCCCAATCACTCTTCCCCTGTCATATCTTCGACAAAATAAAGCGGACGGTTCCTTGTCTCATCCAAGTTTCGCCATAAATATTCCCCCATGAGACCAAGCATCACCATTTGAACTCCCCCAAGCACTAAAATGAGGATAACGGGCTCTGCCCATCCCGGCGGTGTGTAGCCGAGGGAAGCATAGATTATAATAAATAAGGCATATGCGAAACCCAGCAGGGCCGTCATAATGCCAAGTAAAGAAATAAGTTTTAGTGGTATGCCTGAAAAAGCCACAATCCAGCTGACAGCCGCTCTTACCTTGCTTCTAAAACTCCACTTAGATTCCTCATTACGGCGAATCCGCCTGTCATACACCACAAAGTCCTGCTTAAATCCAAGCCAGATGATAAGTCCGAACAACGAAGTGTTACGTTCCTTAAATTGATTAACCGCGTCAACCACCTTGCGGGAAATCAGAAAAAAATCGGTATTCGACAGCACTTCGCGGGAAACGTCCGACTCTATGAACATCGTAATCAATTGATAAGCAATAAACGCAAAAAATTTAGAGAAAACATTCTCTTCTCTTTTTCTGCGCACGCCCCAAACCACATGCTTGCCTTCTTTTATTTTTAACAACATTGAATTGAAAACATCAGGATTCTCCTGACCGTCAGCTGAAATGGCCAGTACGACGTCTCCGGCGGCATGCAAAAGTCCGGCTCTTAATGCCGTATGGCTCCCGCTTCTACGGCTTAATCGGATGCATTTGGTTTTCTTATCTTTCAATGATCTGACAGTATCAAAGGTAGAGTCCGAAGAGTGATCATCGATGACAATGATTTCAAGGTCTTTCACCAATTTGCATTGGGCAATATTCTGCTTTAATTCAGCAAGGGTCGCCACAATATTCCCGGCTTCGTTATAAGCAGGAATCACAACTGATAGACGCATAAAAACCCCATTTTATAAGCGACAAACTTTTCGCAAAGATTCGACAACCCTGTCCTGATCTGATCCGGTCATTTGCGGGTATAGCGGCAGCACGATGGTACGGTCCTGCGCACCCTCGCTTTCTCCAAGCTTCTGTTCTTTGATAAAAGAAGAATAAGCGGCTTCACGGTGTATGCACATGATGCCTCTTCGCGTGGCAACGCCCTCATCAAGCATGGATTGCATGACAGTTTGCTGATCAACCCCTGATGGGAGCCGCACACAAAAACTTTGCCAATTGCTGCGCGCCCACGAAGGTTCCATGGGCAACCCGGACTCAACCGAAGTTTCTAACAACTTCAGGTAACGACCCGCCAGAAACCGCCGGCGCCGGATAATCTCCGGTAAGCGTTTAAGCTGTTCCCGGCCCACTGCCGCTTGGATATCCGTCAAGCGATAATTATAACCAAGTTCGGTATAAGCTTCAAAGACCACCTTATCAGAATAATGACGTTTAGTGTCGGAAACACTCATGCCGTGTTGACGCCAAAGGCGGAACTTTTGATCCCAATCCGGATTTGACGTCGTTATCATTCCCCCGTCGCCGGTCGTGATAACCTTTCTGGGATGAAAGGAAAAACAAGCAATATCCGCATGAGGTTTCCCGATTTTTTCCCACTCCCCGTTCCATAAAATCTCGCTGCCAACGGCGCAAGCCGCGTCTTCAATCACGGGCAAGGAATGGCTTCTGGCTATAGCAAGTATTGACTTTAAATCACACGGCATTCCCATCTGATGAACACAAAGAATGGCACGAGTTCTATCAGTTATCGCTTCCCGAATAAGATCGGGATTAATATTGAACGTGTTTGGCGCGATATCCACAAACACGGGGATGGCCCCGCAGTAGCGAATGCTATTGGCAGTCGCGATAAATGAATGACTGACAGTAATAACTTGGTCGCCCGCGCCCACACCCGCTGCCAACAGCGACAGATGTAACGCGGTTGTGCAGCTGGAAACAGCACACGCATGTCGCGCCCCTGTAAATGCCGCAAATTCGCGCTCAAAGCATTCGACTTCAGGACCTTGAGTCACCCATCCGGACCGGATAGGTCTTTCCGCAGCCCTAGCTTCCGCTTCATCCATCCAGGGTTTTGCCAGAGGAATCAAAGGGCGCAATCCGATTTTCTCACTTGGTTTCATGGACTTCCGCACCTTGCCAATTGTGAAGTATTTCCTGCTCCAATAGCTGTTCAGGCGTCTCCTTTGAAAGCGAATACCACTCTTTAAGTTTTTTCAATCCTTCCCGCAGTGTTATTTTTGGTTCAAATCCCAACACTTCGCGGGCCTTCCTATTGTCTGCATATAGGCGCATCACTTCCCCGGGACGCGCATTATCATAAACAACTTTCACCTCCGGAATTTGAGCCGCTTGCGCAACTTCCCTGGCTAATTCATTTATTGATATTTCCCGGCCGCTGCCTAAATTAATGGTTTGGCCTATTGCGGCAGTCTCGAAGCCGGCTCGTAAAATACCTTCGGCCGCATCACACACAAAAGTAAAATCGCGGGTCTGTTTTCCGTCGCCAAAAATAACCATCGGCCTTCCGGCCAGAGCGCGCAGTAAAAACTTAGGTATCACTTCACCGCTATCACCTTCGTGATGGCAACGTGGGCCAAAAGCGTTAAAAGGCCTCACAACCACTGTCGGAAAACGGTAAGTTTTAAAAAAGGCATTCGTATAACGCTCCCCCGCAAGCTTTGCGGCGCCGTAAACCGTCGCTGGAAACGTAGGATGATTTTCGTTCATGGGTACCCGGCTTGCAGTTCCATAAACTTCAGAACTTGAAACGTACACAAAACGACTCACTCCGCCATCGCGCGCCTGTAAAAGAAGTTTCAGGGTAGCCGTCGCATTGACTTCGTGGTTTTCCAGAGGAGAATGAATGGAATGACGGACGCCCAAACATGCCAAATGGAATACGACATCCACGCCTTTTAATAAATCCGGCATGACGGAACTGCGTATATCGGCAACAACCAGACGCGGGTTGGCCGCGGACAAGTTTTGAATATTTTCACGTTTCCCATTGACCAGATTATCCACCGCGGTAACTTCATAGCCCTGAGTCGTCAACTGACGGACTAATTCCGATCCTATAAATCCCGCCCCTCCGGTTACAAGTACTTTAGCCTTAGTATCTTTCACGTCAAGGGACCTCGCTTCGCTCGGCCACCTGCCCGGGGCATGGAACCCCGGGCAGGTACTGCTCCGGTTCCCCCAGGCAAGCCCGAGCGGATGGCGGCTTGTTCAAGCCGGCCCGGGGCACCCTCCGCTGTCGTTTTCTTTCCTTTCACAGAAGCGGCTGCGCCCGCGTGGTCATCACAATCCACCGCCCTCAACGGTTTTTGCAATAAACCGTGTTTCCAAATTCGCGTTGGCGTATTGAAGGATGCGACAATAAGTCCATTTCCATCAACACCCCGTTCAAAATCGCTAAACGCAGAATTTGCCTCAACGTTATCGCAAAGCAGCCAGCCGCCCGGACGGAGGTAGTCCCACGATAAACCCAACTCAAACATCATGTGCGAATAGGAATGATCGCTGTCATGTAAAAACGCATCAATCGAACTTTGTTTTTCTAATAAATCGGGCAAAATCGTTTGAGCCCGGCCAAGCAGCAAATGGTGCGAACTTCTCAAAGAATCAGGAATCACCCATCCCGCTGATTTCCCTTGCGGCACAGGCCTATTGCCTTGCTCAAGGATTTCATCATCCGGCGGCAAATCGATTGAATAAAGGATACCCTTCCGGTTATGCCTCATCGCCAGCAGGATAAATGCGCTGCTGAATCCGTTTAGTACGCCTGTTTCGACAAATATTTCCGGCTGTATGACCCTCGTGAAAAGATACAGCAAACAGCGATAATTCCTCAAATCCCTGACGTGCTTAAAACAAGCGCCCATAAACTCCGGCACGTCACGAACCACTGAATTGAGGTCGCTTAAAAACTGCCTGTCAGACCGCAACTCATCCCAGTGCAGTTTGAGTTGAGATTCTCCCACTTGCCAGTGATTCGCTAATTGGGGAAAATAATCTTCAAAAATCATTTCCATTGGTTTCTCCTCGTCAAGGGACGGCTCCGCTTTGCTTCGCCGCCACCTGCCCGGTTCATGTGACCCCGGGCAGGTACTGCTCCAGATACCACCCCGGGCAAGCCCGGGCATCTTCCGCTGTCAAAAACTACCGGGTGCGACTCAAAATGGCAATCATGTCCGCATCCCACCCCATTTGAGTCAGCCGTCCTTGCAAACCCTGCACATCATAACTAACGCGCCGAAAATCAACATCAGCCGTTTGCGTATCCAGAATAGCATAGCTGGCCATTGGATTCCAATCCCGAGGTTGGCCGACAGACCCGGGATTGATGATCATGCCTTCACCGCACCTGCGAATCATCGGATAATGCGTATGGCCAATCACCAAAAACTCATCGTGCCTAAGCTTTATCTCGCTCAAACGGACGGAATCCGGATACAAATACGTTTCTTCATCCCACGGACTGGCATGACGAATCCTGACAAGTTTTGAATCCAAATTGTAATTCATCTCAGCCGATAAACTTGCCAGCCACTTAAAATGATCCGCTTCAAGCTTTTGTCTTGTCCACTCAGTGCGGTACGCGGCAACACGCTCCAGCGAGGGCTGCATCAAACCGGTAATATAACAATCATGATTGCCGCGTATTACCGCTGCGCCCCGGCGGCGAAGTAAATCGCACACCTCATTGATATCCGCGTAATAACCCAATATATCGCCCGCGCAAACCACACTATCCACTTTGGGGATATCCCGCATCACTGCCTCTAAAGCTGGCAAATTAGCGTGGATATCTGCCAGAAGCGCTATTTTCATAATTCGGTTTCCACCACTTTAACGCAGGAGCACCGGCTTGTATCGATGCAATGTATTCTCTCAATCCTTCCCGGAAAGGAACGCCGGGCCGGTATCCCAAACCCTTCTGACAACTAGATTGATCAATGTCCCAATAATAATCATCCTGGGAATCAGATTTTCCGCTGGCCTTGATTAAACTTTGGCTTCCGGGCGTTAACTGTAAAATCAATTCGGCCAAATTCCGCATACTGACAGAACCATCGCCCGCCACATTGTAGACACCGGGATTCGGCGTGTCGGCCGCGAGCAAACAGGCTTGAATCACGTCCCTGGCATGAACAAAATTTTGCCGGCGATCACCCGAGCCAAACCAAAGCATATTGCCGGATTGAAGGGCTTGGCTGACAAATTTTGTAATCACTGAGCCAAACGGCATGCCGGCACCGTAAGGTGAAGTGATACGCAAGGAGCTAACCCGAACTTTTTCCGTGCAACGCACCATTTCACAATACAGTTCAGCGCATAATTTGCTGATAAAATAAGCATGCGATGCCTTCACCGGATGGTTTTCCGATATCGGCAAAATTTCCGGTTTGCCAATAACCCCAACGCCTGATGCATAAACAAAGGAAGATATTCCGGCGTCAACTGCCATGCGTAATAACTGAACCGTGGCAAGCGTATTAACCTTGAAGTAGATAGATTCATCCGCAGGCGGCTGATGTGTCGGCAAGCAAGCCGCGAGATGGAAAACAACATTGATGCGGTCAAAATACGGCCTGACCCTGTCAAGCGTCTCAGGGCTGGCAAGATCGGCCACCAAACTTTCAATGCCGGAATCTTGCGTTTGCAACGGCTGTCTGACTAGACAGAAGACCGGCCATCCCTGCCGTCTCAATTCACGTACAAGATAATTTCCGATAAAACCGGTCGCACCAGTAACAAGGGCTGTCTTAACGCTCATATTTTTTTGATGTTTAACAAATCGGGGATTGGAACAAGAATATTTTGAAAAGCACGCATGGCAGCAACATTCGTCCGATAGTCCAATCTTCCGAATGTTTCATTTAACAAATAATTTCGAAACAAGACATCCGGTTCATTAAAGCCCGCGTCAGCACGTATGGAAGTTGTCCCGGAAAATCTGGGATGAACCTCAAACACTTTAAAACCACCGCTGACAAACCTGCCCTGAATATTTAATGGCCCCCGGCTTCCCAGTTTTAACGCAAGTTTTTCGCAATAATCCTGAATGGCCGGATGCTTAACAATAAAACCCTGGGAATAACCGGTGGACAAAACATAATCACGATTATTGATAATCCGCCTTGAGCCCAGAGAAAGCCCTATCAACTTTCGGTGGATCACAATGGAATCAATCATTTCGCCTTTCTTTGAAATCAAAACACCTACCGTGTATTCGTTATCAGCGGCCGTGAGATACTCCTGAAAAATGATCTGCTCAGGTTTCGGAACTTCATCCAGATAGCGCGCGACTTCTTCTTCATTTTTTAAAAGCGCGACATTTCGCGACCCCCCTCCATCGATTGTGGGTTTACCGACTATTGGAAACCCCGCATCAGACACGAGCTTGCGCCAGTCGTCCGAACGTTTTGTTTTGGGAGTATCAAAACCATTCGCTTCAAGCCAACAATAAAGTTTCCATTTATCGCTGCACAAATCAACCACTTCGGAAGGATTCGCAATGACCGCACAGCCCTTAGATCCAAAAAGATGCTCTTGCGACGATAGCACATAACCTTCCGGTTCCGTGCCGGGAAAAATAGCAACAATCTTTTCAGCCTTTACGATCTCAAGAATTGCTGGAATGTAATCTGAAGAATTTGCGTGCGGGACAACATACCGGTTATCCACTTGATACAGGCCGAATGAAAAAGGGTCCGCGTCCGTCACAACCACCCTGAACTTGCCGTCAAGTAGCAATAAAGCGTGCAGAATTTGACAGCCTACTGACCGGCCCCCCACACCGGTGACTAAAACGCATGGCGCAGATGGAGATTTTTTGGACATTGTCTAAATGAGGATTCTCGATCCCCCTCGTTTGATGGATTTGTCAGCGGCTTCCAGAATACGAACCACGCGCACCCCATTTTCACCATCCGTCCGAGGAGTTTTATGCTGCAGAATACAGTCAACAAAATGCTGGCATTCCTGATAAAGGGGTTCGGTGGTATCCACACGGGGGCTTACAATATCTCCCACTCGATAGCCCACACGAATCTCACGGCTCGCAGGATCAATGTGGGCTCCCTTATCGGCAATCTTCAATTTTTCCGCATTTTCAAGTTCATCGAAAATGACCATTTTTTTATCAGCAACAAGCGTTATCCTCCGGATTTTTGTCGGATGAAGCCAGCTCACATGCAGATGCGCAAGAACATTACCCGGGAATTCAAGACGCAAAAAGGCCACATCGGCTATTCTCTTCCGGACAAATGACTGTCCCCAAGCGCTGACCGCTCGGGGCATTTGTCCAAGCCAGTGAAGAATAATGGAAATGTCGTGAGGTGCCAGATCCCAAACAACATTCAACCCGTCACTTTGATACAATCCCAAATTAACACGAACCGAATCAATATAATAGGGTTTACCCAGTTCACCCGACCGCAACAGCTCCGCCACCTTCAGCACTGAAGGATTGTATTCAAAGGTATGCCCTACCATCAAAATTTTACGGCAACGGCGGGCCAGACGGACAAGAGCCATTCCTTCTTTAACCGTGGCAGCCAATGGTTTCTCGATCAGAACATCTTTTCCAGCAAGGAGGGCGCGCTTCGCAATAGGATAATGGCTCGAAATGGGCGTCACGATCACAACCGCGTCAATCGCAGGGTCGCGAAGTATATCTTCATAGCGCGTCGTGCATTGAATACTCGCATATCTCCTGGCAAGAGACTTCAAACGCTCATCGCGCAAGTCCGATACAGCAGCAATTTTGGCCTGGGGTAGTTCTTGAAAATTGCGGATTAAATTCGGACCCCAATACCCACAGCCGATAACGCCTATTCGAACCGCCACATCGGACGAATCTATTGATTCGGAAAATGCGCATTTCAGCCGCGTATCAATCTTGGGGTTATCAGTTTTTGTCCTGGGCATTGGTTATTCCTGAAGGAAGAAAAAACTCACCGCAACCAAAAAAACTCCGATCATTTTTCGTAACGAAAGGGTTTCGTGTAAAAAAATAATCCCGAACATCATGATAAAAACCAAATGAAAACCGACTACGCCCGGATACCCAACCGATAAATCTATGCGGTTCAACGCCAAAAACCATAAAAAGGGAGAAACCGTGAACGTGATCACGGCTGAAATCAATACGGGAGACTTGACAAACTCCATCAAATACCGGAAAAAATTATGCGCGGAGCTGAAATCAATATGACCCAATTCATTGAATTTCATTTTGACAATAAAGGCAGCGTAAGAATCAAACAGAGCCGACAACATTATCAGCCCCCAACTCAAGGCAAAATTTTTCATCCAACCTCCCTGCCGGCATCAAAAACCGGACGTTAAGCTTATAATTTATCATTATTTATGAAATTTAACAAATATTATTTAGAGTTTCTTAGGGCATCGTGAGCTGGTTTGCTAAAGATGCAGAATACACCTTCATGGCCCCAACAACAATACTGGAAACGATTTACAGACCATAAGTTGCGCTCTATCAGCAAAGATTCCAATGCTGACTGTTTGCGCATATGCTGTCCTCTGTCAAATTTGCGAAGCAGCCAAATAAATGGATTCGGCCAGCAATGTTCAGGCATTAACCCATCAAAAATGACCACATGGCCACCCGGACGAACCACACGAATCATTTCCATGAGAGACCGATAAACCATTTCATCCGACAAGTGATGCAGAAGGCCGAAATTCCAAATACTGTCAAAAGATTGATCGCAAAAAGGCAAATCAGTAGCCGAACCGGTAATGGCATCACTGCCGTTGTTCACAAATCGCACATTATAAGCGTGGACCGGTTCTAACCCAATGGGCCGCAAGTTTACCTGCCATAGCAACGATGAGGGGCCACACCCAATGTCTAGATTACGCCCTTTAGTCATGGCGGGAGTCAGTAATTTTTTTATTTCACCGACTATCGACTTTTCTGCCCCAGGACCGAGAATAGCCTGCGAAAGCTTGTAAATCAGCGGATGCTCTAAAACCTGCCAAATTGATTTTCGTTCTGTATTGATTGCAGATGACATAATCTCTATTCTTCCATCTTATAAATAGTGCCGCCTTGAACCCTTTCGACCACGCCGAGCGGAACTATGCGCATCAGTTCATCGGCCGTCGGATAATACCATCGCCAGTAAATTTTATCGAGGTAGACTACGATGCCCTGATTTTTTCGAAGATCTTTTCTCATCTTTTCCAGCTCAAGCGGATAATTCTGCAACAAACGGCGCTCCGGATCAGGCACATGCACTTTGAAAACATTCGACTTCGCCGGAATTGCGCTCGCCGGTTTACCCGTGAGTAGATAGACAACATCCGGGCCGTTCGTGTAAATAGGAATGCCTCCGGTATATTGTTTTATCTTTTCAATAATGCCTGAAGTATTCCATTCTCGGCTGGAATACCAAAGCCCATCCCGGTTAGCTACTACCCCCCATTGGACGGCTCTAAAAAAATAAGAAATAACAAAAAAAATCAACAGCACGCTTAACAAATTACGCCGCCAGCTAAACTGCTGTGACAGTCGCCACAAATCACACCCTGTTCCGACCATAAATATTGCACAGGAAACAAACACGGGAGAAAGCGCCCGATTATCAAATGAATTTTCACCCATAAAAGCCGTGGCTGCAAAATAAACACCTATATGACTGGCCATGACTATCAGCAGAATCCATGGGAATGGGCCACCGTAAAACATTCCGGAAACTTTATTGGGAGAAGAATATCTTTTAGCCCAGCTAGCGCAGACCCATGCTGCGGATATAAAAAAACCTATCAAAAGAAGCAAGACAACTCCTCTGAATACGGGAGAAATACTTTTGGGCAATATCCAAATCGAAATATAAGCAAACAATGCCCGCACATGCCCCATCAGATATGGCTCAAAATTGAATGTCAAACCCGCTGGCCACGTACCCGAAAGACGATTCCTTAGCGACCAAAGCGTCATGGGCAGACTGCTGACAGCGCCGATTAACAGACAGTTGATGATTCTTTTCAGATATGTTTTCTTGCTGAAAAAGAATGCGGTCAAAACACCGGCCAGGATAAATGATGCCCCTGAATACTTGGAAAGAAATGATAATCCTAATACCAGAGCAGAAGGGATCAAAACAGGTTTTTTTGATTCATCTTCAAGAGCAAGTGCCAATAAATAAATGCCGGCAAACCCGAAGAAAATAAAAATGGGTTCAGACCAAAGCATGGCATGAATTTCGAGAGTGACAAGAGAAGTCAAGACGAAAAATGACGTTAAAGTGGAAGCCCAATTTGATCGAGTGTAGTGAAAGATGATAAAACCGCTCAAAAAAATATTGCCGCCAAAAACAACTATATGCAGCCAACGTGCCCCAATCATGGGTTCTATTCCTAAAACCCCAAAAAAACCAAGCAATGTTGACACCATAGGGGCAAAATTGCAAAGAGGGATTACCTTATTCCATTGAGATATCTCAATCAGCCCCTTTCCGTTCATAAGCCCTCTCGCTGCATAGAGATAGCCGCTAGAATCGGGAGATAAACCTATCCCCCATTTACTGCTAATGAACCACTGAGCTATCATACCTATTACGGCGAGGATAATAATCAACGGCGAAATTGAAAGAGACTTATTTTCGGTCGTCATATCAGCATAGAGCGTGAATCCATATATTTCAAAACTGTTGATTCAATGCCAGTTACTCATCGCTAAATACTTACAATAAAACGGAATTATACGGCAGAATCAACACAAAACGAAAGCAAAAAACGATATTTCTTTTGACGTCATCTGCAAACTATTGTAAAGTTAAATCGTATGAAAATTCCGTACCTGAAATATATAATCGAGTTCACACAGAGTTACGCACATCGGCTGGCAAAGGACCCTCTACCCACAGAACTGATCTATTTCGTGACAACAAGGTGCGGCTACAAATGCAAGACGTGTTTCTATTGGCAGGACCTGAACTCGGGTAAGTCTGAACTGACCCTGGATGAAATACGGAAAATCTCAAGCACCTTGGGACATCTGGATAGGATTTTAATTTCGGGCGGCGAGCCTTATCTTCGGTCAGACTTGCCTGAAATCTGCAAAATATTTCATGACCAAAATTCATGCAAACGGTTTCACATACCCACCCACGGATTTAATCCGGATCGAATTGCCGAGGTGGCTGAAAATGTTTTAAAAAACTGCCCCAATTCCGTTATCAACTTTGGATTTTCGATTGACGGGTTAAAGAAAACGCATGAAGAAATCAGCCAGATACCGGGCAGTTTTGAGAAAGTTATAGAATCAGCGCAAAAAGTTTCCCTGCTGAAAAAACGCTATTCAAATATGTCCATTCATGTTATCTGCGTAATATCAAACAAAAATTACGGAGAGATCCTCGAATTAGCAAGACTAATAAAAGAAAAACTGCCTCTTGCTGCGCTTCTGCCTACCCCTATTCGAGGAACGCCGTTAAACCCTGATTTAAGGCCGCCGACCGGACAGGAATGGCTTGAACTTACACGAAATCTTGAACCTATTTTGAGCGATTCAGCAGACAACAATTTAAGTTTCCCGTTGGACAGATACTTTGCCAGGACCAGAAGGCGCTATGTCGATAAAGTGACAGCTTCTGTCATTGATACCGATCATCAGCCCTTTTCCTGTACTGCCGGTGACGTTATTGGCGTGATGGAGCCGGACGGGCGCATTAAACTGTGTGAACTGAAGCTAGCCATTGACGTCGGAAACGTGCGGAACACCGGTTATGACTTTCGAAAAGTTTGGTTTTCGGCGGAAGCAAACAAGGTGCGCGAGAAAATCAAGACCTGTTCCTGCTATCACGGCTGTTTTCTGACACCATCCCTTTATTACAGCCCTCTGCATATGGTCCGTTCGCTTTTCCCCTGAAACACCGGTTAAATCAACAGCACCCTTTCCTTTAGCGCCGTTTTCCAAATAATAAACCTTCGATAGATGGTCGCTGCGTAAATGGAGGGGATCATGAAGAAATCTCTCAGCGACTGGTTGGATGGACTGCGGAATAAAATAATCGGACAGAATATTATCCACCAATCCTCAGGCTTCAAAAAAATGCCTCGCACGCGCGGCGGCGAATGCCGGAGGTGGTAATCGGAATCCGGGTGGCGTTTAAAAATCATGACTTGAGTTTTATACCGCCTTGCATCGGTAAAAAGTCTTTTGACCGTATACCGCTCAACACGATGATAAACGATCATATCCTGCGCAAAAATAATCTTGCCGAGTTTCAAGGCGCGAAGTCCCAGTTCCACGTCCTCCTGCCCAACGTCAAAGGCAGTATCAAATCCGCCCAATTCTTCAAGCACCTCCCGCTTCATGCTCATATTGCATGTCATGAAGCGGCCGTCTTTGTTTAAAACCAGCCGTTCCGAACGCCGTGTCGAATCCCTCATGGGAAGTGTTTTGCCAACAATCCCTATACAGTCTTGGCTCTCATAAACAGCAATCCCCTTTTGAATCCACTCGGTATCCGGTAAACAATCGGCATCAGTAAAAAAAACATAACGCCCCCTTGCCTCTTTCAGGGCCAGATTGCGGGTACCTCCGTAACCTAATCGCCTATCATTCCGAAAATAGCGGACCCGTGAGTCTGCGACACCAGCCAGTATCTCCCGGGTGCCGTCCGTGCTGCGGTCATCGACAACGATAATTTCAAAATCGGTGAAGGTTTGTTTAAACAAGGCATAAACGCATTCCAGCAGGCTTGTTCCCATGTTGCGGCTGATAATCGTAACAGAAGCGGCGGGTATTTCCGGATGAGGCATGGTTTAGCTTCGAATCTTTTTCCTAACCATAATGGCGTAGCCGAACGCATGCGCTGCAGCCCTTGGATCGCGCCGAACGCAGGCGTCTAATAGCTTGATAGGCCAAACAACATAACCCCACAGAGCTTCGAACATGATTCGGTAAAGCAAATCTGACCGAAAACTCGTCAAAAGACTCAGGCAACTGCGCAGTTGATAGGCCAAAGCTGAAAAAGGTCCCGATGATGACTCTATCCATTCTAGCTCCCAACCCTCAAACAGTTGTAAGAGCCCCTGCCGAGTCCACCGCCTGAAATCACCCGGAGCAGAATGCTCTCCCTGTAAAAATGGCACTTCGCAGTAAATCCACCCCTTATCTTTCAAAACACGCGACGCTTCGGCTAAAATGCGCATTGGATCGGGCACGTGTTCGAGCAGGGCATCCATCCACACAGCATCACACTCCCCATCCGCAAAAGGCAACTGGCCCGCATCCGCAACCAGGTCAACATAAGGTCCCGGATATAAATCCACGGAAATAGCATAGGGTGACAATTTCCGGCTCCCGCATCCAATATCTAAAATACAGCCTTTTGATTCTGTTTGCAGACGTTCCAAAGCTTTGTTTCTGGAATAATGATAAACAGAAAAACGGCCGGGGCGCCTGAAAAAACCCACAAGAACAGCTATAACATGTTTAATTGGAGATAACAATTTGATCACAGAAGATCTCCGATATCATTTCAAAAATCACTTGATTCGAACGGCCACACCGCCTTCAACTCTATTAAACCCGATATATTCAGAGGATACGCCTTTCTCGGCGACAAATTCCTGAAAAGCCTTATATTCATGCTCATCCCAGCAGGGATAATTGAAGTACTCGTCAAATAAAATCACAACGCCGGATCGAATACGGCTCCCAAAATACTTGAATATTGTCTTCGTTGACGAATACAAATCACAATCAACATGGATAAATGAAATTGGCTCATCATGATCTTTTACAAATTCGGGCAGGCTATCCTCAAACCAACCAGGATATAACTTTACATTTTTACGGACAGAAGGCAATTTCCCTCCCACTGAAAACATGCCTTTAGATTCAGGGCTTGCCCAGTCGTACGGGAGACCATCGAAAGAATCAAACCCGTATACAATGTTTTTTGTATTATCCGCTATAAAATTAATCGAATCGCCCTGCCACACTCCGAATTCCAAAAACAATCCTTTTCCATTTGATTGATTCAAAGCGTATTCCAACAACTCGCGTTTATGATTGAAGCCTCTCGTCGAGAGCATTTTAGCTTGTACGTAATCGACCGTTGACTCCGTCGCTCGCAGCTTAAGTCTCGATGAAATATTCATAGATGCCGCCTCGGCCGCTTCGCTTAAAACAAACCGATAACGCCGGACAAAATTAATGACGATTCTGTCCAATAAACGCAAAATCGATTTTCTAAAACTAAATTTGTTCATCTTTGAAACCCCCATCCGATGTGTCAGCCTTTCGATGCGATATTATCAACTTTCTTCAGCATAACATCCAAAGCAAAATCAACTCTAAAAAATGTGAGGATTTTCTCCATCTGCCACATTCTTTTTTTCCAAAGCCAGTTCACAATACGATGAGTAGTCGATTTTTTAGCGTTATCTCCCCTGTCCAACGTTATTTGTTCAACAGTAAACCTTGCTTTGCTGTAAAAATTATAGTCATACCCGGGTAAAAAATAATTGAATGTCGAGCATGTGATGGCTGTCTTATGCGTCGGATCACCCCAAAAACGGAGTGTGGCTCCATGAGGAGCAATCAAATGCAAGACACCACCAGGCTTAAGCACCCTATAAATCTCCTCCATAACGTCCGTAAGATTTTCCGCGTGTTCGAGAACATGAATGCATTCAACCCGTGAAAATACCCCGCTTCGAAATGGCAGGGATGCCCGGAAACCGTCAGCCACGATGTCGACGCCGGGAAGAGCCCTCTTATCAAGGCCGATGGCATCTGCCGGTTTTTTCAGGCCGCATCCAAAACTCAGGACAATTTCTTTAGCGGAATAAGGATTGATGGGTGCAGACATTCCATTTTCCTCTCATATAATCGACAATCCCCCAGAATATGCCTAAAATCCGTCCCGGTTTACCGGACAAAAGAAGCGTTAAAATTAAAGATGGGAGCGCTAAAAAGTAAAATTTTAATGAGAATACAAAAAAATAAGCGGGTGCATTGTCTTTCATGAACAGGAACCGGTTCCTGATACGGTAATAATAAAACCGAGGTGATTCCATACCCAGCGAGCCGGACACTCGGTGATAAACCTTTGAGTTAGCCGAAGTCATGATCTTAAAGCCAGCCTTTTTTACCCTGAAACACCAGTCCGAATCTTCATAATAAATAAAATATCGCTCGTCAATCTGAGGTACTTTTTCGGCAACTTTCCGTTTCATGAATGTGAAACCGCCGGGGACAGAATCTACCTCTTCCATTTTGGCGTATTGTCCCAGGTCTTCCTCCTTCTGCCCCATATTATGGAAGCCGCCATTCACAGGATCAAATCTATCGCCTCCCTTAGTCCAAAAAACATTGGGCCGATCTTCGTAATAGGCCTTTACGCCTAGCACGCCGATATTTTCGGAACGGTTGATCTCATCAACCAGAATTTTTAAAGTATCGGGCATCACCCTGGCGTCATTGTCCAGAAACATCAGATACCGGAGGTCAGTATTCAAGAAAAAAAGCAGCAAATCGTTACGGCCGCCCGCACAACCGCGATTGGTTCTATTGGTCAGAATAGTTACTTCTGGAAAACGGCTGCCTATAACTACCACAGAATCGTCTGTTGAAGCATTATCCACAAGGACAATTTTAATTCCAGGCTCTTTTACAGACCTCAAGGATTCCAAACACCACAGAGTGTCCGTTTTTTGATTCCAGTTCATGATGCCGATCATAACTTCCGCAGGTTTATCTGTCATGGACAGCCTTCAAAAAGAGTCGTTTTCAATTGATGCCCATTTTACTACGCGAAGGAAAAAAATGATCCCGTAATTTTAGAAATGGCATTTCCACTATTTTTGCCATCAAAACACCTACAATCATGCATAAAAAAACATAAGCTAAAGTTTGAATTGCGGGGGACGGCGTATATCCTATAAGGTTTTTTATAATATAATTTTGCCAATATCTAACCGGCATATGCCATAAATAAATGGAGTATGAATAGGCGCCTAACCGCGCGATAACGCCGATAAATCCACGGCCAATCCATTGTTCCATGTGCGGTTCATATAAAATCACCAGAAGCAATCCGCCAAAACCAAGATAAAGAAAGGTAAGGCCGAATGTATGAACAAAAAAAGTTTCCAATTCCCACAGAAAGCAAGGCAAAATACACAGAGCGGAAGCCCCTAGAATAAGGTATAAATTCCGCGTCGTCCATAGCTCTAACTCCTTATTTTTGAAGTGGTTACAATAAGACAACACGACCCCAAAAAAAAGCGCGTCTATTCTTAAATGGCTTGGAAATACATTCTTCATGTGTGAATAAGGCTGGCTCATAGAGACATACAGCCTCATTAGAAGAACAGAAACTGCGCAAATTAAGAAAAAGATATGAATGTTTCTGAACGGATCGCTAGTCTTCTTCAGGGAAAGGAAAAATAATAGCACACCCACCAGGGCATAAAAATGTTCTTCAACGGCCAAAGACCATGTGTGATTCCATATTCCAGGAAAGTAATTTTGTACAAAGACTGCCTCAGACAGGATTCTCGGCAAACTCATATTTTCAGGAATTATTTTCAGTAAAATCGAAAGGCCTATGAAAAAATAAAACGCTGGATAAATTTTAAAGCCTCTACGTATAAAAAAACGAAGAAGATTTATAGAACCATATTTTTTATACTCGCTGAACAATAAGCCCGATACAAGAAATCCGCTCAATACAAAAAAAAGGTCAACCCCCGTCCATCCAAACCGGTTCCAAAATCTGAATAAAAAATTCGCATGATATACTCCTCCTTCCGGTGAAAGGATGCAAAGATGCCTGCCAAGGACAAGAAGGACTGCGAACGTCCTTAGAATATCGAGTTTCGCAAGTCTCATCGGCAGGCTTTTTCAGTCCGGCTCAGCAGTC